>CAZEZD010000169.1:0-6457 GCA_964516115.1 uncultured Hyphomicrobiales bacterium | reverse complement strand
TCGCTGCTCATCACCACGGGTGCGATGATCGCCGAGTCGCCGAAGAAGGACTCCGGCGCTCCCGCGATGCCGGGCGGCGGCGGCATGGGAGGCATGGACTTCTAAAGTCCATAGAAGCCGCCCGTCACCTCAAGTGGCACGAGCCGGGCAAGTCCGGCACGTGCGGGCGGCATGGATTTCCAAGTCCCGCCACCAGCCACCATTCGCATACGGAAGGGGCGCCCTCGGGCGCCCCTTTTGTTTTGCCTTTGGAGAAAGTGCTGTTCTGCGGGGTCACAAGACTGGCGTCTCTGCGGCAAAGCTCGCCCTTGACCTTTCACGGAAGTGCATCAGTCTCTTCTCCAGCGACCCAATGAGCCCATCCATAAGGGCCGACAGTCGCCAGAGGAGACGTCCCATGACTGAGACCACTGCTTCGGCGCCGCCGAAGTCCGATCGTCGTCGCTTCCTTGCTCTCGCAGGCGCGACCGCCGCAGCCACCGTCGCCGCCCCCAACGTGTCCAACGCCCAGACCGTTTCGCTGCGCTTCCAGTCGACCTGGCCGCAGCGCGACATCTTCCACGAATTCTGCAACGACTACGCCACGCGCGTGAACGCCATGTCGGGCGGACGCCTGCGTCTTGAGGTCCTTGCGGCCGGGGCGGTGGTGCCGGCGTTCCAGCTACAGGATGCGGTCCATGCCGGCATCCTCGACGGCGGCCACGGCGTCACGGCCTACTGGTTCGGCAAGAACAAGGCCTATTCGCTGTTCGGCACCCCGCCGTCCTATGGCTGGGATGCGCACAACTTCCTTGCCTGGATGAACTACGGCGGCGGCTACGATCTCTACAACGAGCTCCTGTCGCAGATCACCCGGGTCAACGTCGTCGGCTTCCTCACCGGGCCGATGCCCTGCCAGCCGTTCGGCTGGTTCAAGCGGGAACTGACGCAGGCGAGCGAGTTGCGCGGGCTGAAGTACCGCACGGTCGGCCTTGCCGCCGACCTGTTCAACGAAATGGGCGCGGCCGTCACCATCCTGCCCGGTGGTGAAATCGTTCCGGCTCTGGAGCGCGGCCTCATCGACGGCGCCGAGTTCAACAATCCGAGCTCGGACTCGATCCTCGGCTTTGCCGACGTGTCGAAGGTCTACATGATGCAGAGCTATCACCAGGCGGCGGAAGCCTTCGAGGTGATCTTCAACAAGACCAAGTTCGACGCCATGTCGAACGAGCAGAAGGCGATCCTGAAATACTCGGCCGAGTCCGCGTCCTCCGACATGTACTGGAAGGCGCTCGACCGCTACTCGAAGGACCTCGCCATTCTGCGGACGCGCGGCGTCAACGTGATCAAGACTCCCGACGCCATCCTCAAGGCGCAGCTGGAGGCCTGGGACAAGGTGGTGAACCGGCTCTCCGCCGAGAACGCCTTCTTCAAGAAGGTGATCGACAGCCAGCGGGCCTGGGTGCAGCGCACGGTTGGCTTCGAGCGCATCAACACGCCCTCGCGCGATATGGCGTTCAACCACTTCTTCGGCGCCTCCTGACGCCGACGCAAGCGAAGGCGGCGGTGTTGTCACCGCCGCCTTCATGACGCGGCGGATAGCCACCGCCGTCCCTTCCGGCCTGCCCCGCGGACCTGTTCGATGGCGCCAAACCCGCTCTTTCTCTCGATGCTGCTCGGCGGCTGGGCCCTGACGCTCGCCGCCATCGCCTGGGTCATGGTCCGGCGCACCGGCAGCGACAGGCTGATGGCGCTTCTCTTCGCCGTCGACGAGGTCTCCACAATCATCGGCAAGGCTGCCGCCTGGGCCATCGTCGCGCTGACCGCCGCCATCTGCTACGAGGTCTTCTCGCGCTACATCCTGCAGGCCCCGACCATGTGGGCCTTCGACGTCAGCTACATGCTCTATGGCGTGCTGTTCATGCTCGCCGGCCCCTATGCGCTGGCCCGCAACGGCCATGTGCGCGGCGACTTCCTCTATCGTGCGTGGGCGCCGCGGACCCAGGCCCGGCTCGATCTCCTGCTCTATTTTGTCTTCTACTTTCCCGGGATCCTGGCGCTCTGCTACGCCGGCTTCACCTTCGCCAACTTCTCCTGGTTCATCTTCGAACGCTCGGCCAATTCGCCGAACGGGCCCTATGTCTTCCCCTTCAAGTCGCTCATCCCGCTGGTTGGCGGGCTGATGGTCATCCAGGGGCTCGCCGAGGTCGTGCGCTGCATCCTGTGCATTCGCACCGGCGAGTGGCCGCAGCGCCTGCACGACGTGGAGGAGACCGAGAAGATCATTCTGGAACAGGCCGAGGCGGCCAAGTCGAAAGGGGCCGCCTGATGTTCGGCATCACCATCGGCAATCCCGAGCTCGGCGTCCTGATGCTCGTCCTGTTCGTCATCTTCATCATGCTGGGCTTTCCCATCGCCTTCACGCTGATGGCGCTGGGCGTCATGTTCGGCTACGCGGCGCAGGGCGACATCGTCTTCGCGCTGGTGGTGCAGCGCACCTATTCGGTGATGACCAACGACGTGCTGGTCGCCATCCCGCTGTTCATCTTCATGGGCTACATCATCGAGCGGGCGAACATCCTGGACCGGCTGTTCAATTCGGTGCAGCTCGCCATCGGCGGACTTCCCGGGTCGCTCGCGGTGACGACGCTGATCACCTGCACGATCTTCGCGACCGCCACCGGCATCGTCGGTGCGGTGGTCACGCTGATGGGCCTTCTCGCCTTCCCGGCCATGCTGCGGGCGGGCTATGACGAGAGGCTGTCGGCGGGCGTCGTCTGCGCCGGCGGCTGCCTCGGCATCCTCATCCCGCCGAGCGTCATGCTCATTCTCTACGGCGCGACCGCGGGCGTCTCGGTGCCGAAGCTCTACGCCGGCGCCTTCTTCCCCGGCCTGCTGCTCGCCACCCTCTACGTTCTCTACGTCATCGGCCGGTGCATGCTGAACCCGGCGCTGGCGCCGAAGCTGCCGAAGGAGCAGCGCATGCCGCTGGGCTTCGATTTCGACAAGGACAAGCGGTCGCTGGTCAAATATGTCGCGATCGTCCTGCTGGCCGTGCCGGTCGCCTACGCGGTGATCTACGGCCTCGAGTGGCTGCTGAACACGTTCCGGGCCTTGACGACGCCAGCCGGCATCACGCCGCGCGAGATCGACTATTCCGTGCCGGACAAGTTGCCCCACGTCATCCTCGGGGCCGGGGCCATCGGCTTCGTGCTGCTCCTGATCCTCGGCAAGGCGGTGTTCAAGGAACTCGCCCGCAGCTTCTTCCCGCTGACGCTGCTCATCATGTCGGTGCTGGGCGCCATCTTCTTCGGCATCGCCACGCCGACGGAAGCGGCCGCCGTCGGCGCGCTCGGTTCGGTGCTGCTCGCAGCGGCCTATCGCTCCATCAGCTTCGTCAAGCTCAAGGAATCGGTGTTCCTCACGGCCCGCACCTCGGCGATGGTGTGCTGGCTCTTCGTCGGCTCGTTCATCTTCTCGTCGATCTTCGCCATTCTGGGCGGCCACGAGCCGATCAAGGCCTTCGTCGCCATGCTCAACCTGTCGCCGACCATGTTCATGATCCTGGCGCAGGTCATCATCTTCATTCTCGGCTGGCCGCTGGAATGGACCGAGATCATCGTGATCTTCGTGCCGATCTTCCTGCCGCTGCTGGAGACGTTCAAGATCGATCCGCTGTTCTTCGGCATCCTGATCGCCCTGAACATCCAGACCTCGTTCCTGTCACCGCCCGTGGCCATGGCGCCCTTCTACCTGAAGGGCGTCGCGCCGCCGCACGTCACGATCAACCAGATCTTCGCCGGCGTGATGCCCTTCATCTTCATCGTCGTGGCCTGCATGGCGGTGGTCTACACCTTCCCGGGCGTCGCCATGTGGCTGCCGTCAGTACTCTATCGCTGATCCCTCTCAGCCGCAGGAGGCTCCGCGAACAATGCCGCGCTCGTCGAGCCCGAAGGTGAGGCGGTTCGGCCGGAAGTCACGGGTGCAGATGGCGCAGTAGCGGACGATGACGCCGCGCGGGGCGCGAAATCGCGCCCGAACGGTCTCCTGCGGCAGGCCGACGAGGCGGCGCGCAATGGGCAGCACACGCCGGCAATGGCGCATCGCGGCCTGAAACGCGGCGGCCGACGACGGTCCGGAGACAGCTGGCTGGGCCATGGCGGCGGCGGGAAGGCCGGCCGTCAGCGGGGCGATGAACAAGGCCCCGGCGAGGGCTGTGGACAGAATGGCAATGCGCATGAGGCTCTCCTGATGTCGGGCCGGCAGCTTGGCACCGGAACGTGGCCTCAAGATGCCGGCAGGTTCTGATCCGATCCGGGGATGGCGCTCTCGCCCTGCCGTTCGTCCGAAACAATGCGGCCGTCGACGAGATGGACGCGCCGGTCCATGCGGTCGGCAAGGTCCATCGCGTGGGTGACCGCGACCACCGTGCGGCCGTCCCGGTCAACGAGCTCGCGCAGGATCTGGAACACCTGTTCCGAGGACTTCGAATCGAGGCTTCCGGTCGGCTCGTCGGCGAGGATGACCGGTGGATCATTGGCCAGCGCGCGGGCGACGGCGACGCGCTGGCGCTGCCCGCCGGACAACTGGTCGGGCCGCTTGGCGAGATGGTCCTGGAGACCGAGCGATGCCAGCAGACCCTGTGCCCGCTCGCGCATCTGCGGGCGCGTGAGTTTCGCCAGTGCCCGCATCGGCAGCATGACGTTGTCGGTGATGGTGAATTCGGGCAGCAGGAAGTGGAACTGGAAGATGAAGCCGAGGGTGGCGAGGCGCACTGCGGCGCGCTCGTCATCATCAAAATGGCTGGTGTCCCGCCCGTCGACCAGCACCTCGCCGGAGGTCGGCACGTCGAGAAGTCCGAGCAGATAGAGCAGGGACGACTTGCCTGAGCCGGACGGGCCCGTGATGGCGACGAACTCCTTCGCGCCAATGGCGAGGTCGATGTCGGCCACCAGCGTCACCGGCACGATGCCCGGCAGGATGCGTGTCGCCTTGCGCGTCTCGATGATCGAACCGCTCATGTGGCGCCCCGGATGATCTCGACCGGGTGGACGCGGGCCGCCTTGCGGGCCGGGAAGAAGCCGGCGATAGCCGACGACGCGAGCGCGATGCCGCCAGCGATGGCGTAGTGAAGCGGGGCGACGACCAGCGGCAGATGCGTCGCATCGGTGAAGCCCGTCTTGATCTCGATCGACAGCATGATCTGCGTCAGGACGAAGCCGAGTACCGAACCGGCGAGCGCGCCGGCGAGGCCGATTGCCAACCCCTCCAGGATGAAGATGCGCCTGACCGTCGCCTGCGTCAGGCCCAGCGACTTCAGGATGGCGATGTCGCGGCTCTTCTCGAAGGTGATGGTCGATATGATGTTGTAGGTGCCGAAGGAGGCGACCAGCAGGATCGCGCCGACCACCGTGTACATGATGATGTTGCGGACGACGAAGGCCGACATCAGGTCCTCGTTCGCCTCCTGCCAGGAGATCGTCTTGAGACCCGTGTCGGCGATGATCCTGTCGGCCACCGCCCTCGCTCCCATGGGGTCGTTCAGGCGGATGCGGATTTCGTTGATGAGGCCGGTCTGCTCGGCCAGCACCTGCGCGGTCTTGATCAGGACATAGGACGCGCCCTCGTCCACCGCGCGCACGCCCGAGCGGAAGATGCCGACCACCTGGCCCGTCATCACCTTGCCGGTACCGGCCGACATGGAGATGTTGGAGCCGATGCGCGCGCCGAGCTTCTCCGCCAGGCGGTCGCCGAGAATGATGGCGTTGGTGGCTCGGAACAGGGCCGGGATCGAGCCCTGGCGCATCTGGTTGACGAGTTGCGAGACGCGCGGCTCGCGCTGCGGATCGATGCCGACGATGGACGCGGCGACGTCCTTGCCGCCGTAGCGCAGGATGCCCTTGGCCTGCACAGATGGCGTCACCGATCCGGGCACCCAGCTCTCGAGCGCCGCAATGGTGGCGATGGGGTTGTTGATGCCGCGCCGCCGGGTGGCCGGCGTCAGGCCGCGGATCTGCGCCGCATCGAACATCACCTCGGCCGGCTGGCGCGGCGGCTCGCGCCGCTCGTCGTTGATCGAGACATGGGGCATGGCGTTGATCAGGGTGCGGACGAAATCGTCCTGCGAGCCCTGCATCAGCGCCGCCATCATGATCGAGAAGCCGACGCCGATGGCGACGCCGAGGACGGCCACCAGCGTCTGGCGCAGGCGCGCCGCGATATGGGTCCAGGCGATATCGAGGACGAGCGTCATGGCCCTGCATCCCTCATGGCGCCACGCGCACCCGCTCGCCGCCGCGCCAGCGCGCCTCGGCGGGAACCGCGATGCGGTCGCCTTCGGTGAGCCCCGCGCGCACCTCGGTCAGGCGCGTGCCGCGGATGCCCGTCTCGACGGGACGGCGAACGATCCGCCCGTTGGCGACGGAGAACACTGCGCCGCCGACGATGGCCTCGTTGGGAACGAGAAGCACGTCCTTCG
>CAZEZD010000168.1:0-6471 GCA_964516115.1 uncultured Hyphomicrobiales bacterium | reverse complement strand
GCGGCGAGTTCGTCTGCGTCATCGGCCATTCCGGCTGCGGCAAGACGACGGTGCTGAACATCCTCGCCGGCCTCGATGAGCCGAGCGAGGGCGCCGTGATCATCGACGGCAAGGCGATCGAGGGCCCGAGCCTCGACCGCGCCGTCATCTTCCAGAGCCACGGCCTGCTGCCCTGGCGCACCGTGCTCGGTAACGTTGCCTATGCCGTCTCGTCGAAGTGGCGCGACTGGCCCAAGGCGAAGGTGGAGGAGCACGCCCGCAAGGCGATCGCCACGGTCGGCCTCTCGGGCGCCGAGGCGAAGAAGCCTGCGCAGCTCTCGGGGGGCATGAAGCAGCGCGTCGGCATCGCCCGGGCGCTCTCCATCGAGCCGAAGATCATGCTCATGGACGAGCCCTTCTCGGCCCTCGACGCCCTCACCCGTGGCACGCTGCAGGACGAGGTACGCGGCATCTGCCGCAATACCGGCCAGACGGTGTTCATGATCACCCACGACGTCGACGAGGCGATCTACCTCGCCGACAAGATCGTGCTGATGACCAACGGACCGGATGCGCGCATCGCCGAGATCGTCGCCAACCCCCTGCCCGCGACCCGCGCCCGCAACGAGGTTCACAAGCACCCGGCCTACTATCCCGTCCGAAACCACATCATCGATTTCCTGGTGACCCGCTCGAAGAGCTTCGCCGCCGAACTCGCTCAAGCGGGCAATGCATGGAACCGCCGCGCTCCGCCCGTCGTCATGCCGGGTGCGCCCGACGCAGCACCGCCGCCGCTGGCGCGGGCGGGCTGATCCCCACCCCACCCGACCAATCCCCAAGGAGACGGACATGATCCGCGAAGAGCTCACGGAAAAGATCCTCGACATCAAGCGCGAGAAGGGCTGGACCTGGAAGCACATCACCACCGAGATTGGCGGCATGTCGCCGGTGCTGGTCATCGGCGCGCTGCTCGGCCAGCACAAGCTGGTGAAGCCGCTCGCGAAGAAGGCGGCCGCGCTTTTCAGCCTCTCGGCGGCCGAGGAGGCCATGCTGAACGAGGTGCCGATGCGCGGCGCCGGTACGTCCATGCCGCCGACCGACCCGCTGATCTACCGCTTCTATGAGCTGGTCCTCGTCAACGGCCAGGCCTGGAAGGCCATCATCGAGGAGGAGTTCGGCGACGGCATCATGTCGGCCATCGACTTCAACATGGAGTTCGAGCGCGAGCCGAACCCGAAGGGTGACCGCGTGAAGATCACCATGTCCGGCAAGTTCCTGCCCTTCAAGTATTACGACAACGAGCAGGGTATTCCCGACTACGGCTTCAAGGAGAGCTGATCGCTCCCCTCAGCCCGCATAGCCGAAGCCGATGGCCGGAGCCTCCGCGGTCTCGACCCAGACGCTCTTGGTCGTCGTGTAGGCGTAAATCGCCTCGATGCCCGACGAGCGGCCGTAGCCGGACTGGCCGAAGCCGCCGAACGGGCTCATGACGTTGATCGTCTTGTAGGAGTTCACCCAGAAGGTCCCGGCCCTGACCTTGGCCGCGACACGGTGTGCGCGGCCGACGTCGCGGGTCCACACCGCTCCGGCGAGGCCGTAGTCCGTGGCGTTGGCGATGGCCACCGCCGCCTCCTCGCAGTCGAAGGGCGTCACCGCGACGACCGGTCCGAACACCTCCTCGCGGGCGATCTCCATGGTCGGCGTTACGCGGTCGAGCACGGTCGGCGCATAGAAGAAGCCGTCCTGCCACCCATCCGGCCGTCCGCCTCCGGCGGCGACCGAAGCCCCCTCGCCGACGCCGGCCTTCACCATGGAATCGATCTTGTCCCACTGTCCGCCATGGACGATGGGGCCGATCTGCGTCGCCTCGTCCATGGGGTCGCCGACCGGGATGCGCGGCGCGGCTGCCGCCAGCCGCTCGACGAATGCGGTATGGATCGAGCGATGGACGAGGAGCCGCGAGCCGGCGACGCAGGACTGCCCGGCGCCGGAGAAGATGGCGGCCTGTGCGCCGAGCACGGCGCGGTCGAGATCGGCATCGGGAAAGACGATGTTGGCCGACTTGCCGCCGAGTTCGAGAAGCGTCGGCACGACCCGCTTCGCCGCCGCCTGGGCGATGCGCGAGCCGGTGTCCTTCGATCCGACGAAGACCACGAGCCGCGTCAGCGGATGGGAGACGGCGGCAGCCCCGGTCGTCGCGCCATAGCCGGCGAGCACGTTGACGAGGCCCTTCGGGACACCGGCTTCCTCGCAGATGACGGCGAGCGCCAGCGATGTGAAGGGCGTCAGTTCGGACGGTTTCAGCACCACGGCATTGCCGGCGGCAATCGCCGGGGCGATCTGCCAGCCGGCGGTGAAGATCGGCGCGTTCCACGGCGTGATCTGCACCACGGCGCCAAGAGGCTCGCGGCGGACGTAGTTGAGATGCGAGGTCGGCACGGGGATGACGTCGCCGTGCAGCTTGTCGGCCCAGCCGGCATAGTACTCGAACATTTCCGCGACCTTCGCCACCTCGACGCGGGTGTCGCGGATCGGCTTGCCGGAGGCGAGCGTCTCCAGTTCTGCGAGCGCCGCGGCCTTCGCGCGGACCCCCTGCCCGATGGCCCAGATGATGCGGCCGCGCGCCGAGGCCGGCATCGCCATCCAGGCGACGAAAGCCTCCGTCGTCGCGGCCAGCGCCTGGTTCGCCGCCGCATCGCCGCCGTCGCGGTAGCTGGCGAAGGGTGCGCCCGTGACCGGATCGACCAGCGTGATGGTTTCCCCGGAGCCGGTCAGCGTCTCGCCGGCGATGCGGCTGCCGATGACGCCGCCGGGAACCAGCGAGGCATAGAGGCTCGCGACGCGGGCGGCGGTGTCGGGGCGATGGTGCGCGGTCATGCTTTCGGCGCGTCCTGAACGATGCGGTTGAAGTCCTCGCCGTCGGCGAGGCGGGCGGCGCTGTCGGCCCAGATGCGGGCGACGAGATCACTGACCGGCAGGTCGGCGCCGACCTCGGCCATGAGCGATGCGGCAAGGCGAACGTCCTTGCGCATCAGGCCCATGGTGAAGCCCGAATCGAAGGCGCCGTTCAGCACCCAGCGCGGATAGTTGACCTCGGAGACGGCGGAGCGGCCGGAGGCGGCGTTCACCACCGCCAGCACATCCGCGGCGGGAACGCCGGCCGCCTTGGACAGGCGCACGGCCTCCGAGACGGTGAGCAGGTGCGCGCCGACGAGAAGGTTGTTGACGAGCTTGGCGACATTGCCGGCGCCCGATGCGCCGACATGCAGGCGCTTGCCGCTGATCGCCTCCAGCGCCGCCATGGCGGTCGCGAGATGGGCCGGGTCGCCGCCGATCATCATGGTCAGCGTGCCGGCCTCCGCTCCGGCAGGTCCACCGGAGACCGGCGCGTCGACAAAGCCGAGGCCCTTCACCGCAGCCGCTGCGGCGAGGCGGCGGGAGACCGAGGCTTCGGAGGTCGATGTATCGACGAAGACGGCGCCGGCCGGGGCCATGGCGAGGAACCCTTCGCCGCCCTCGACGACGCCGACGACATGGTCGGAGGTCGGCAGCGATGCGATGACGATGTCACAGGCCGCGAAGAGATCGGCCGGGGTCGCGACGACCGTCACGCCCTTCCCCGCCGCCAGCGCGCAGCGCTCCGGAGAGGGATCGACGCCGAGGCTCTTGATACCCTTCGCCGCCAGATTGGCCGCCATGCCGAGACCCATCCGCCCGAGCCCGACCACGCCCACCGTCTGCTCTGCCACGTCCCGCCTCCAGCCATGCACCGGGCGGTTGCCACGCACGCCCCTGCCCTCGCTGGAAAAGGCCGCGCGCTCATGAAATGGTCAAGCCTCAAAGCCGGGCAGCGAGACGAACGGGACACAGACATGCGCATCTTCACGGCCAGCCTTGCCACGGAGACCAACACCTTCTCGCCGATCCCGACCGCGATGGAGAACTATCTGACTTGCGTCGCCTTCCGCCCCGGCGAGCACCCGACCGAACAGCCGACGCTGTGCAGCGCGCCCCTCTTCGTCGCCCGCCGCAGGGCGGCGCAGGAAGGCTTCACGCTGATCGAGGGCTCCTGCTTCTTCGCCCAGCCGTCCGGGCCGACGACGAAAGTCGCCTACGAGACGATGCGCGAGGAGATCCTCGACCAGTTGAAGGCCGCGATGCCGGTCGATGGCGTCCTCCTCGGCATGCACGGCGCCATGGTCGCCGACGGCTACGACGACTGCGAGGGCGACATGCTGGAGCGGGTGCGCGCCATCGTCGGGCCGACATGCGTCATCGGCGTCGAGCTCGACCCGCACAACCACATGACGGCGAAGCGCGTCGGCCTCGCCGACATCATCATCTGCTTCAAGGAATACCCGCATGTCGACATCGTGCCGCGCGCCGAGGAACTGGTGACCCTGGTGCTGAAGACGATCCGCAAGGAGATCAGGCCGGTCGCCTCCCTCTACGACTGCGGCATGATCGCCTTTTATCCGACCACCTCGGAGCCCAACACCTCCTTCGCCGCCCGCCAGAAGAGCTTCGAGGGCCGCGACGGCGTGCTCTCCGTCTCCTTTGTCCACGGCTTCCCCCATGCCGACGTGCCGGAAATGGGCTCGCGCATGCTGGTCTATACGGACAATGCCAAGGCGAAGGGCGACGCTCTGGCGACGCAGCTCGGCGGGGAGATCATCGCTCTGCGCGGCCGGACGGCGCCCCCCAATCTCGACTTCGCAGATGCGCTCGACCAGGCGCTGGCCTCCGACACCGCGAAGGGGCCGACCATCATTGCCGAGCCGGCTGACAACGCCGGCGGCGGATCGGCCTCCGACAACACCATGTCCCTGCGCGAACTCGTCGCCCGCGGCGTCGAGAATGCCGCCGTCGCCCCGCTCTGGGACCCCATGGCCGTCGCCTTCTGCCACGCTGTCGGCCCGGGCGGCCGCATCCGCCTGCGCATCGGCGGCAAGACCTCGGAGCTTTCCGGAGACCCCTTCGACGCCGATTGCGAGGTTCTGGCGGTGGCGAAGGACTGTCACCAGAGCTTCGGCGAGGCCAAGGGCCCAGTCGGCGACCTCGCCGCGGTGCGCATCGGCGGCGTCGCCGTCATCATGAACACCAACCGCGCCCAGGCGCTGGGGCGCGAGATCTTCACCGAACTCGGCCTGAACCCGGCCTCCTACAGTCTGCTGGTGCTGAAATCGGCGCAGCACTTCATGGCCGCTTACGGACCGCTCGCCTCCCATGTGTTCTATTCGGAGACGCAGGGGCCCTCGACCCAGCGCTACGAGAAGCACGCCTATACCCGCATCGCCAGGCCGAAATGGCCACTCGATGCCGAGGCGCCGGGCGGATTGATCGCCTGAGCTTCGGCGGCCGATGCCTGCGGACCAAGGCCGCCGTCTGCGTCACATCGGCGGATCGCGCCTTCGCATGTCAAAAGACGTCTTCGAGACCGCCGCCATCGGCCATGATGACCGATGACACACACAATCGATATCCGCGCTGGAAGCATGACCGTCGATTCCAGTCTGATGCGCCTGACCTATGTCAGCATCCACAACCTTGACTGCGACGCGGACGGGTTCCATCCCGCCTTCACGGCGATCGAGGAGGCGGCCGTTCCCCGTAACGCCGAACTCGGCGTCACCGGGTTCCTCATCTGTGCGCGGCGCTGGTTCGCGCAGGTCATCGAGGGGCCGGCGCAGGCCGTCGAGCAGCTCTATGCGGTCATCGCGGCGGACGCGCGCCACCACTCGCTACAACTCGTCGAGCACATCGAGGCCGATCGCCGCCTGTTCCCCGACTGGCACCTCGCTATCGGCCATACGTCATCGGCGGCGGGCATGGTCTTCGCCACGCTCGACTTCTCCGAGATCGAGGTGCCGCAGGGGCGGCTGCCGCGCGATTTCCACGACCTCGCGACGGACCTTGCCGCGCTGAAGCGGCTGACAGATTGACGCCCTAGAGCCCCGCCTGTGCGGCGATGATCGTCTCGCCGCGGATGTCCTCGGTCAGCTTCTCCTCGAGCGCGGCAAATTCCGCCGTCGTCTTGATCTTGTAGGAGCGCGGATGGGCGAAGGGCACCTCGACCTCGCTCTTGAAGCGGCCGGGGCGCGCGCTCATCACCAGCACGCGGTTCGCCATGAAGACGGCCTCCTCGATGTCGTGGGTGACGAAAAGCACGGTCTTGCGATGCTGCTCCCAGATCGAGAGCAGCAGTTCCTGCATCAGCGAGCGGGTCTGATGGTCGAGGGCGCCGAAGGGTTCGTCGAGCAGCAGCACCTTGGGATCGTTGGCCAGCGCACGGGCCAGCGCGGCGCGCTGCTGCATGCCCCCCGAGAGCTGCTTGGGATAGTGGTTGGCGAACTGGGTGAGGCCGACCTGGCGCATCAGCGTGTCGGCGATAGCCCGCCGCTCGGCGGCACCAACGCCGCGCTCGCGCGGCCCGAATTCGATGTTCTCGGCCACGGTGAGCCAGGGAAACAGCGTGTAGCTCTGGAACACCAT
>CAZEZD010000167.1:0-6487 GCA_964516115.1 uncultured Hyphomicrobiales bacterium | reverse complement strand
CTCGGCATCCCGCTGCATGACGGCGCCGCCCGCTTCTACAAGGAAGCCGGCCTGCTGCGCTGACGCCGACGGCCTCAAGGCCTTGACCACGATGGGCCGCGCGGTTACCGCGCGGCCTTCGCATTCCTGACGGCACGATCCCCCGAAAACCGCGAGACGGCTATGAAGACCGAGGCGATGGACCCGAACGCGCTCCAGAAGCTGGAGGAGGAGTTCGATTCGGAGGTGCGCTTCCGGCCGCTGCTGCCGATGACAGCCTGGATCGTGGCGGGTCTGCTCTTCACCCTCTCCGTCTTCCACTACTACACCGCCGGTTTCGGCCTGCTGCGCGAGGCGACCCATCGCGGCATCCACATGGCCTTCGTGCTGGGGCTTATCTTCCTCGTCTTCCCGCTGCTGAAGCGCGACCACAAGACCCCGCCGCAGGCCGGCGTGCTGGCTCCCGGCGGCATCGCCATCTACGACTGGCTGATGGCGGCCGGCGCGGTGGTGGCCAGCCTCTACATGCCGTGGATCTACGACGATCTCGCCTTCCGGGTCGGCAATCCCGAGCCCCTGGACGTTATTATGGCGTCGATCGCCATCATCGTGCTGCTGGAGGCGACGCGCCGCAGCGTCGGCTGGCCGCTGCCGATCATCGCCGTCACGCTGATGGTCTATGCGATGTACGGGCAGTCGCTCCCCGGCATCCTCGCCCACCCCGGCAACACGTGGAGTTCGGTGGTCAACCACCTTTACCTCACCAGCAACGGCATCTACGGCATCGCGCTCGGCGTCGTGGCGACCTACGTCTTCCACTACGTGCTCTTCGGCGTGCTGGCGACGCGCATCGGCCTCGGCCGGCTGTTCATCGACCTCGCCACCGCGCTCGCCGGCCGTTATGCCGGCGGCCCCGCCAAGGTCTCGATCTTCGGCTCGGCCATGTTCGGCATGATCTCGGGGTCGTCGATCGCCAACACCGTCACCGTCGGCTCGCTCACCATTCCGGCCATGATGCGCCTCGGCTATCCGCGCCACATGGCCGCCGCGATCGAATCCACCGCCTCCACCGGTGGCCAGATCACGCCGCCGATCATGGGGGCGGCCGCCTTCCTGATGATCGAGTTCCTCAACCTGCCCTACCAGTCCATCGTGCTGGCGGCGCTCATCCCGGCCTCCATGCACTTCTTCGGCGTGTTCTGGCAGGTGCATTTCGAGGCGAAGAAGAACGGCCTGAAGGGCCTGCCCGTCGCCGACCTGCCGAAGGCGGGCGAGGTCATCGCCCGCGACTGGCCGGCGGCCATTCCGCTCGTCGTCCTGCTCATGGTGCTGTTCTCCGGCTTCACACCCTATCTCGCCGCCTTCTGGGGCATCACCGCCTGCGTGCTGGTCGGCTTCACCAGGCGCAACCCCGTCGTCGCCGTCGGCTTTCTTGCGGTGATGATCGCGGCGGTCTCGGCAAGCCTGCTCTCGGAGGGCTGGGCGACGGTCGCCATCGTGATCGGCGTCGCCGCCGTCTGCGCCGCCTTCGCCCTGCGCGATCCCGAGGGCAAGTTCCTCACCGCCGACATGACCGACGCCTTCGTGGTCGGCGCCAAATACGCCATCGCGGTGGGCGCCGCGGCGGCCACCGTCGGCATCATCGTCGGCGTCGTGACGCTGACCGGTGTCGGCTTCAAGATCTCCAACATCGTGACGAGCTTCGCGGCCCAACTCGCCGGCATCGTCGGATCGGTTCTGCCGGCCTGGGCCTTCGACGCCAAGGGCATGACGCTGTTCTTCACGCTGGTGATGACGGCGATCGTCTGCATCCTGCTCGGCACCGGCGTGCCGACGACGGCGAACTACATCATCATGGTGACGGTGGCGGCGCCCTCGCTGGCCCTGCTCGGCGTCGAGCCCATCGTCGCGCACTTCTTCGTCTTCTATTACGGCGTGCTCGCCGACATCACGCCACCGGTGGCGCTTGCCGCCTATGCGGCGGCCAGCATGGCGGGGGCCGATCCTTTCAAGACCGGCAACACGGCCTTCCGCCTCGGTCTCGCCAAGGCGCTGGTGCCCTTCGTCTTCGTCTATGGGCCAGCGCTGCTCATCGTCACCAAGGGCTTTACCTGGTGGGATTTCGCCACGACGGCGGCCACCTGCGCGCTCGGCGTCTTCATCCTGGCGGCAGCGCTCACCGGCTATGCGCTCGCCCCGATGGCGCGCTGGCAGCGCCTGTCGCTGGGGCTCTCGGGTCTGCTGCTGATGGCGCCGAACCTCACGGCCAGCCTCGTGGGCATCGCCATCGCACTGCCCGCAGCGGTCGCGCAGGTGGCGGCGGGACGCGCGGAGAAGGCTGCAGAGGCGGGCGGCTGAGACCCGCAAGGGGGGAACTGTGTCCGAGCGTGCCGCGTTACCGGCGGGATTCCCGGAGACCCTCCATGCTCGACCTGCTGATGGCCACGCTGCGGGCCGATCTGCTGCCGCATCTGACGGCGCTGACGATCGCCTATGTGCTGGTCCTGCCCATCGGCTGGGATCGTGAGAAGGAAGATCGCAGCGCCGGTCTGAGGACCTTTCCGCTTGTCGCTATTGCCTGCTGCGGCTTCGTGCAGGCGGCGGAGGCGAAATACGGCGCGCATCCAGACGCCATGGGCAAAATCGTCGAGGGCCTCATCACCGGCATCGGCTTCATCGGCGGCGGCGCCATCCTCAAGCAGGGCGCCTCGGTGAAGGGCACGGCAACAGCCGCCAGCCTCTGGGCGACGGGCGCCATCGGCACGGCCGTCGGCCTCGGCGCCTACGGCGTCGCGGCGATGATCGCGGTGTTCACGGTGGTCACGCTGAAATGGTTGACGCCGCTGAAGCCGGAGGTGAGGAACGATGGCGAGGCTGCGCTACCCGACAGGAACGACGCGACGACCGTTCAACGATGAAGGGAGAGCTGGAGCGGGTGAAGGGAATCGAACCCTCGTATGCAGCTTGGGAAGCTGCCGTTCTACCATTGAACTACACCCGCAAAAAACGCCATTGAGATCATTGAGATTTCAGGCCGTTTTTGTCCCACCAGACGCGATCTCAGTTGACGGTGGGACTTCGTTGTATCCGTTTTGATCCGCTGCGATCAAGTCCGGTCAGGTTGCTCCCGTCGAGGGAGATGCGGCAGGTGTGCACAATTGCGGTTCCTCCTTGGGGCTGGGGTATCTTCAGCGTAACCGGCATGATCCGTGCGTCGGCGTGCCGCTTGACGAAGGTCTTCACCCAAGCTGCATCAACCTGCGAAAACACCAAAACCTCTGCGCACTGCACTATCGCTGTATTGATCCGTCGGACCATTTCACGAGGAGCTCTCAAATAGCGGTATTTGATGTCCCTGAAGTCACGGCGTACTCGCCGATCTCCCTCGATACGAGGAAGAACCCTCAGGCAAACATCGGGAGCGAGCGGAATGATTTTGTTGATGATCCTTGGGTCCTTGCCAACTTCAATAGCAACAGGGTTATCGCTTGTGAAAAACGGCGAGTCGTAGTGCTCGTTCCGTATGATTTCCCACTCGAAGTTACCGAACCGGTAAGTCAAATCAATGATACTCCGAATTCCAAGTGATTTCGGATATTTCTTATCAATATCGACGTTAACCCCGCCCATTGCGACCATGTCGCTGAGCATTCGGGTTCCATTGATCTCGTTCGTGAAGGGCTTGATGTCGCCCCTCTTCTCCAAGATTCCTATCGTCACCTCAACTGAGGCTTTTAGGAAGTCGGAACGTACTCGTGCGCTGGCCGGTGTGCACGACGACAAGTATGCTGTCATTCCCGCGAGCGCGAAAATGGTCTGATCGTCTAGTGGGCCGCCTCGCCGGAGGCACTCGACGGAAGGATTATATAGAGGCTCGATGTGGGCGAGAAACCCCTCGATTGCACGCTCGTTTACGAGAAATGGATTGGTGCTCCCGTCCATTTCTCGGCACACGTCTTTGGCGCTGCATGGGAAGATGTGAAGGTCTCTCTTTCGGATGCCAAACATCTTCTTGCCCTCCAAAGCCGGCGAGTAGAAGTGCCGAAGATGTGTCTGGGGGACATAGTGGTCGAGCGGCATCAGTCGACCTCGATCAACCCCATGCCGGCGCCGGCGAGGCGGCGGCGGCGGGCGCCCTGGGTGTAGCGCGCGGCCATCTTGGGATCGACCCAGCCGAAGATCGCCATCAGCTGGTGCTCGCTCGCGCCGTTCTCGGCGGCGATCGTCGCGCCGGCCTTGCGGAGGCCGTGCGCCGAGCAGTGCGGCAGGCCGGCCTGGTCGCACCAGTCGCGGAACTGGCCGGAGAACCCGCCCATGGAATAGGGCTTGCCGAACTTGGTGATGAGATAGGTCAGGTGCCCCGTCCTAGATCCGGCGACGACGGCCCGCAGCGCCGGCAGGATGGGGATTTCGATCTCCACCGGCGAGCGGTTACGGTTCTTGTAGGCGGTCCATTTGAGCCAGCCCTCGCGGGCGTGCTGGCGGCCGAGCAGGACGGCATCGGAGCGCCGGCAGCCTGTGTAGAGCATCAGCGCCATGGCGAGGCGCGCCGTGGTGCCGATCGGGTGCTTCGCCTCGAACTGGCGTACCTCCTCCACCGTCCACGTGTGGTGACCCTTGGTGGCCATCTTCAGATAGGCGACGTCGGCGGCCGGGTTGGCGGGGGCGTGCCCTTCCTCCACGGCGAAGCGGAACACGCTGCGGACGACCTTCACCCGATTATTGGCGGAGGCGCGCTGCTGGATCTTCCGGTCGCGCAGCACCTTCACCTGGCGCGCCTGCATGCGGGCGATCGGCATGTCGGCGAAGACGGCCGAGGCGCCCGGCCTAATCGGCTCGTCATAGGTCGACTCGAGCGTGCGGCGGTAAGCCTCGCGCGTCGTCCGCTCTAGAGTCAGGAACTCGGCGCAGCGCACCAGATAATCCTGGCACAGCCAGCGCCAGCTGCCCGGCAGCACCTTGCGGCGCTCCGGCCGCGGCGCCGCAGCCGCGGCCGTCTCGGCGGCCAGCGCCTCCTCATAGGCCGCCATGAACTCGGGCGTCCAGGGCGTGCCGGCGAGGCGCGTCTTGCGCCCGTGGCGGCGGAAATAGATGCGGATCGTGCCGTGGCGATCGACGTCCTCGACGCAATAACGCGGCAGGCGGCGCGGCATCGGGGCGGCTCCCTCAGGCGGCGACATCGTCCCAGTCCACCTCGCCGGGGGCCACCGGGGCGCCAGCGTGCCCGCGGCGCGGCAGGGCGTCAAATCGTTCGTCCAGCTCGCGCACGTCCCACATCACGCACGCATCGAGCACGCGCGGCTGTGGCATGACACCCTCGGCGACCGCCCGGTCGAATTTGGACGGTGAGATGCCGACATAGGCCGCCGCTTCCTCGCGGCGCAGGCCGCGCCGCGGCACCGGGCGCAGGGCAGAGGCGGGGCCCATGGCGCGCGCCATCGCTATGTCCCAGCCTTCGTCGCCGGAAAGGCGTCGTAGAGCTGGCCTTCGAGCCGCCGGCCGGCGCGCGCCTTGCCTACCCTGCGAAACTCGACATGGCCGGGGGGCACCGCCATCGACCGCGGGTCCTCGCGGCCGATCTCGTCAGATTCCCATTCACCCCACTGCTTGAAATGGAAGGCGACGCCGGACGCGGCGCACTGGTCGCGTATCGAGCGGACCCAATCGGGATGCGTCGGGCGGGCTCCAGGGCCGCTCTCGCCGCCGACGATGATCCAGTCGAGGCCGTTGCGTGCGGCGTTGCATGTGCAAGGTGCCGGACCTTGGCTCGCGACGTAGGCGCAGTCGCGCTGGTGACGATGTGATGGCGCTAGATCGAAATGGATCGGCCCAAGCAGTGGCTCTGCCGAGACGAAGCGCACAGCGGCCGGCGTCGACAGCAGGATCGGGATACGCTCGTCGGAGCGGGCCTGGTCCTCGGCCGTGACGCCGAGCCAGACGTTCTCCAACGGGTGCGGAAAGCCCGGCGAGGTATAGCGGCGAAGACGATCCTGCGTGTCGGCTGTCGCCCTGGAGAAGGTCGGCAAGGTCAGGTCCTCGACATGTACGCGCGCCGCGGCGGCCCAGTCCTTGGTCAGGTAGGCCCGCATCCGCTCCGGCCGCTTCGTCAGGATCTGGAATGTGTGCGGCGGCGCCATCGCCATGACGGCGAAGACCTTGTCGATCCACTCGTCGGGCATGTCCTCGTGGAACAGGTCGGACATGGAGTTGACGAAGACCCGCCGCGGGCGCTTCCAGCGCAGCGGCGCGGTGAGGATGTGATCAGGTGCCAGCGCGAGCTTGCCGGTCCAGACCGGCTTGCCGTTCACGACCTTCGTCGTGCCGGCGTAGTGGGTGCGCGGCTCCAGCATTTTCGTGCGGGCAGGATCGTTTCCCTGCGGGTGCCCCTCGTCGAGGTGCCGATGATCGGCGAAAGCGCGCAATCGCTGCTTGGCGTCGATGTTCTCGATGCGCGCCGCCATGGCCATGGCGTAGCAGTTGGTGCAGGCCGGCGAGACGATGGAGCAGC
>CAZEZD010000166.1:4917-6495 GCA_964516115.1 uncultured Hyphomicrobiales bacterium | reverse complement strand
CGCCGAAGGAGAGGCCGGGCGTGTCCTTGTCGACGACGAAGCAGGAGATGCCGCGCGCGCCCTCCCCGCCGGTGCGGGCCATAACGACATAGACGTCGGACCGCCCGCCGCCCGATATGAAGGCCTTGGCGCCGTTGATGACCCAGGAGTTGCCGTCCCTGACCGCACGGGTGCGCAAGGAGGCGGCATCCGACCCCGCTCCCGCCTCGGTCAGGCAGTAGCTGGCGAAGGTCTTCATGGCGCAGAGATCGGGCACGTAGCGGCGCCGGAGGTCCGCGTGGCCATAGGCGTCGATCATCCAGGCGGCCATGTTGTGGATCGAGATATAGGCCGTGGTGGAGACGCAGCCTTGCGCCAGCTCCTCGAAGATCACCGCGGCGTCAAGGCGGGTGAGGCCGGAGCCGCCGACGTCTTCACGGACATAGATGCCGCCGAAACCGAGCGCGGCGGCCTTGCGCAAGGTCTCCTCGGGAAAGACGGAGCCGGCGTCCCAGTCGCGCGCGAAAGGCTCCATCTCGGCCGCCGCGAAGTCGCGCGCCACCTGACGGAAGGCTTCCTGGTCTTCGGAAAGGGCGAAATCCATCGGCAGGCAATCCCGGGGAAAAACCGCTCCATTCGCTTAGGGGGCTTCAGGGCACCTGGTCAATTCGGCCGCGTGGGGGAGGACCGATCTGGATCAAATCCTCCCGCCGCAGCACTGTTCCGAACGATTCCAGAGTGGTATTGCCTCTGTCATGTTCAGCGGCCGCAGCAGCCGCGGAGACCGGTCATGACCCTTCGTGCTTTCCACAAGCCCGCCACCGAGACGGCCTCGGGGACGTCATCGAAGCTGGATATGGCGACGCGCATGCGCCGGAACCGCAAGGCGGACTGGTCGCGCCGTCTGGTGCGCGAGACCGTTCTGACCACCAACGACCTGATCTGGCCGATCTTTCTCGTCGACGCCCACGAGGCGCGCACGCCCGTCGCCACCATGCCCGGGATCGACCGCATCTCCATCGACGAGGCGGTGCGCGAGGCGGAAAAAGCCGCGCGTCTCGGCATTCCGGCGCTCGCCCCCTTCCCCTATGTCGACCCGGCCCTGCGCGATCCCGTCGGCTCGGAGGCGGAGAACCACCGCAACCTGATGTGCCGCGCCGTGCGCGCCATCAAGGCCGCAGTGCCGGAGATCGGGCTCATCACCGATGCGGCGCTCGACCCCTATACCTCGCACGGCCATGACGGCGTGCTGACCGACGAGGGACGCATCCTCAACGACGAGACCGTCGCCATCCTCTGCCGGCAGGCGCTGGCGCTTGCCGAGGCTGGCGCCGACTGCATCGCCCCATCCGACATGATGGACGGGCGCATCGGCGCCATCCGCGCCGCGCTCGACGCACAGGGCTTCGTCGACGTCCAGATCATGAGCTATGCGGCGAAATACGCCTCGGCCTTCTACGGCCCGTTCCGCGACGCCATCGGCACCAAGACGACGCTGGTCGGCGACAAGCGTACCTACCAGATGGACCCGGCCAATTCCGACGAGGCGCTGCGCGAGGTCGAGATCGATATCGCCGAAGGCGCCGACATGGTCATGGT
>CAZEZD010000166.1:0-4907 GCA_964516115.1 uncultured Hyphomicrobiales bacterium | reverse complement strand
CGTGCCGGCGCCATCGACGGCGAGCGCGCCATGCTGGAGAGCCTGATCGCGTTCAAGCGGGCCGGCTGCGACGGCATCCTCACCTATTTCGCGCCGCGCGTCGCAGGCCTCCTCAGCGCCTCGGCGTGAGGATCGCCGGCATGGCTGCCGTGGCGGCGGGATTGACACTCGCCGGCTGCACGCCCGTCGTCGCTCCGGACCAGCTCGCCCTCTGCCGGGAGGTGCTGCCCGCCCTGCACGATCCGCTCACCGCCATCCGCGAGACCCGCCACGATCCCGTCGGCGACGACCGAAAGGCTGTGCGGATCGACTATCTGGCGGAGCGGCCCGGGCGGGCGCGCACCGTCCACTACGCGATCTGCCATTTCGACGGTCGCGATGCGCGCGGCCGTCCCGAGCTCGCCGACCTCGTCACCGAGCGAGGCCCCTTCCCCGGCATCCGCTTCGTCATCCTCAAGCGCTGGTGGCTCGGACAGAGCCCCGTGCCGCCGCGATCGGAGGCGCGCGGCCGCTCGGGCCTCGCGGAAACGGCGCGCTCGGGCTAAGACAGGGACACCGCCAACCACCCCCGGAGCGCGCCGTGAGCCTGACCTATTCCGCCATCATGGCGGCCCGCGCCACCATCGCCGGGCAGGTCATGCGGACGCCCATGCTGCCGGCGCCACCCCTGTCGGCGATCACCGGCGCCGAGGTCTTCGTCAAATACGAGAACATGCAGGTCACGAACTCCTTCAAGGAGCGCGGAGCGCTGGTGAAGCTGTCCACCCTCACCGACGAGGAGCGCCGGCGCGGCGTCATCGCCATGTCGGCCGGCAACCATGCCCAGGCCGTTGCGCTGCATGCGAGCCGCCTCGGCATTCCCGCCACCATCGTCATGCCGGAGACGACGCCCTTCGTGAAGGTGGCGGCGACGCGCTCCTACGGTGCCACGGTGGTGCTCGACGGCGAGACGCTGTCCGAGGCGCAGGCCCGCGCAGAAATGATCCACGGCGAGGAGAACCGCGTCTGGGTTCACCCCTACGACGACCTCGCCGTCATGGCGGGACAGGGCACCGTCGCCTGCGAGATGCTGGAGGAGGTGCCCGACCTCGACATGCTCGTCATCCCCATCGGCGGCGGCGGGCTGATCGGCGGCAATGCGGTGGCGGCGAAGGTGATCCGGCCGTCGATCGAGATCGTCGGCGTCGAGGCCGCGCTCTATCCGTCCATGTGGAACGCGTTCCACGGCGGGAACCGGCCCGTCGGCGGGCCGACGCTGGCCGAGGGCATCGCGGTCAAGATCGTCGGACGGGCGACCCTTCCCGTCGTGCGCGAACACGTCGCCGACATTGTGCTCGCGAGCGAGAGCGATCTCGAAAGGGCCGTGAACCTCTATCTCACCCGGCTGAAGACCATCGCCGAGGGCGCCGGGGCGGCGGGCCTTGCCGCCATGCTCGCCGAGCCGGAGCGCTTCCGCGGCCGCAAGGTCGGGCTCATCCTGTGCGGCGGCAACATCGACCCGCGCATCCTCGCCTCCATCATGGTGCGCGAACTGGAACGCGAGAGCCGCATCGTCTCGGTGCGCATTGCCATCCCGGACCGGCCCGGCGTGCTCGGCCTCATCGCAACCCTCATCGGCCGGCTCGGCGCCAACATCCTGCAGGTCGAGCATCGGAGACTTTTCCTCGACACGCCGGCCAAGGGCACCAAGCTGGACGTGACGCTGGAGGTGCGGGACGGTTCTCATCTGCACGAGATCCTCGCCGCGCTGGAGGCCGAGGGCCTGCCGGCGGTGCGGATCGAGACCGGCGGCGGCCAGCTCGGCTGAACACTGCGGTGGCGGCGACCTTTGACGGGGGCGGCGGCGCGACTATCTTGATGGTGGCAGGGCTCGCCCGCAGCCGAATCGCCCCGGACCCGACCTTGACGCAGCAGCCGCGCGACACCCCCCAGTTCTACCTGACGGCGCCGACGCCGTGCCCCTACCTGCCGGGTCAGTCCGAACGAAAGGTCTTCACCCATCTCGTCGGCCCCAAGGCGCCGCAGCTCAACGACATCCTCACCCAGGGCGGTTTCCGGCGGTCGCAGTCGATCGCCTACCGGCCGGCCTGCGAGACCTGCCGGGCCTGCGTCTCGGTGCGGGTGCCGGTCGCCGATTTCCGCCCCGGCCGCTCGTTCCGGAAGGTGATGCTGCGGAACGCCGACCTCGTCGGCGAGATGCGCCCGGCGATCCCGACTTCCGAGCAGTATTCGACCTTCCGCGCCTATCTCGACGCCCGCCACCGCAACGGCGGCATGGCCGACATGACCGTGCTCGACTACGCGATGATGGTCGAGGACAGCCATGTGAAGACGCGCGTCGTGGAATACCGCAGGCGCGACGCGGACACGGGCATCAACGGACGCAGCAAGGGCGACATCCTCGCCTGCGTCCTCACCGACATCCTCGCCGACGGGCTGTCTCTGGTCTATTCCTTCTATGAGCCCGATCATGCGGACCGCTCGCTGGGCACGCTGGTGATCCTCGATCACATCGCGCGGGCGAAGACCATGGGCCTGCCCTACGTCTATCTCGGCTACTGGGTCGAGGGCTCGCGCAAGATGGACTACAAGGCGCGCTTCCTGCCGCAGGAACGGCTTGCGCCCGAGGGCTGGGTCAGGGTTGAAGCCCCCTGACCCGCCGACACCTCACCGGAACGGCGGCGAATATTGCAGGCCGCCGCGGGTCCAGAGCTGGTTCGGCCCGCGCGGCAGGCCGACACGACTGCCGGCGCCGAGGTTGCGGTCGAAGCTCTCGCCGTAGTTGCCGATGTGGCGGATGATGCGCACCACCCAGTCGCGGGTGAGGCCGAGCTGCTCGCCAAAGGCCCCGTCGACACCGAGCAGGCGCTTGATCTCAGGATTGCTGCTCTTCGTCATCTCCATGACGTTGGCCTGGGTGACGCCAAGTTCCTCGGCCGAGATGAGCGCGAACAGGGTCCAGCGGACGATGTCGAACCACTGGCCGTCGCCCTTGCGCACCCAGGGGCCGAGCGGCTCCTTGGAGATGACCTCGGGGAGGACCATGTGGTCGTCGGGCTTCGTCAGTAGCAGGCGGTTGGTGGCAAGCTGCGACATGTCGGTGGTGTAGGCGTCGCAGCGCCCGGTGTCATAGGCCTTGGCCACCTCGTCGAGGCTGCCGAAGGTGACGACCTGGTAGGTCAGGTTGTTGGTGCGGAAATAGTCGGCGAGGTTCAGCTCGTTGGTCGTGCCCTGCGACACGCAGATGGTGGCGCCGCTGAGGTCGCGGACGGACTTCAGGTTGGCCGCCTTGCGCACCATGAAGCCCTGGCCGTCGTAGTAGTTGATCGCGGTGAAGGCGAGGCCCTGGCCGAGTTCGCGGCCGATAGACCACGTCGTGGTGCGCGACAGCACGTCGATATTGCCGGCCTGCAGCGAGATCAGCCGGTCCTTCGAGGCCAGCGGCAGGTAGCGCGCCTTGTCGGGGTCGTCGAAGATCGCCGCCGCCAGCGCCCGGCAGAAGTCGGTGTCGAAGCCGCGCCAGACGCCGGCATCATTCGGCTGGGAAAAGCCCGGAACGCCCTGGCTGGCGCCGCAGAGGATGTGGCCGCGCTCCTTGACGCGGGCGAGCGTGGCGCCGGCCGGCGTCTGGGCGAGGGCGGCGCCCGCGCCAACGATCAACGCGATGGCTGCCGCCGAAACCGATTTCAACGAGATCATGACCATTCCCCCAGGGTCCGCTCTCTGCGGTCACCCACTTCGGCATTCAACCGGACCCGACGGAGTTCCGAAAGCCCCAGCGGAGATTTATCCAGCAGCAGCGGTAGGCTCAGTCGAGGAAGGCGTCGAGGAAGGCCGCGGGGGCGGCGAAGAACTCGCGCATGAGACGATAGTGCGGGATCAGTTCGAGCGCGGTCGGCTCAACCCCGTATTTGGTGATCTCCAGCACTTGGGCACCGGGATAGGCCATCAGCATCGGCGAGTGGGTGGCGATCACCACCTGGCACAGGTTCGAGTCCTCCATCCGGCGCATCAGCTTCATGAACTCGACCTGCCGGGAGGGCGAGAGAGCGCTTTCGGGCTCGTCGAAGATGTAGATGCCCTGACGCCGGCAGCGCTCCTCGAAGAAACGCAGGAAGCCCTCGCCATGGGAATGGGACAGAAAGTCGGGGGGTGGACCGTTCCCCGCGGCTGCTTCGTCAAGGCCCCTCGCTACGGAGAAGAACGTCTCTGCCTTGAAGAACCAGCCGCTGGTCATGCGCGGCAGCCATGAGGCCCGGAGCGCTGGCGCAAGCACCGTACCGCTGATGTCAATGGCGTTCGAATGGTCGACCAGCCGGTAGCCGCTGCCGCCGCCCGCCTCATCGAAGTTGGCGAGTGCCGCAAAGGCCTCAAGCAGAGTCGATTTTCCCGTGCCGTTCTCCCCAACAATGATGGTGATCGGCTTCTCGAAAGCGAATTCGAAGCTGCGGTCCCGGAACAACGGGATGCAGAACGGATAGGCGTCCCAGTCCGTGACCCGCTCGGGAACAAGACTGACGCGCTTCAGAAAGGGCGGCGGCAGGCGGAGGGGGCGGCGCTGGCGAGCCATCGCATGTCCATTGTCTCGCCCGGGCTCGGGCGTCGTCCTGTCCCACGCCCTGTCTAGCCGAACCTGTTGGTCTTGGGGAAGCCCTTCGGCGGCAGCTTGCCGGCATCGGCCCGGTTGCCGATCCACTCGAACAGGTCCGCTTGCGACACCGTCCAGGTGCGGTCAGAGGAATCCTTCCAGGTAAGGCCGTCGGCGATCGTGAAGGTCTTCAGGTCCACCATGCCGCCCTCCTTGTATTTCTGCAGGCGGACGCCCTTGCCGCGCGCCATTTCCGGCACCTGATTCAGCGGGAAGACGAGCAGCTTGCGGTTGAGGCCGACGATGGCGACGTGGTCGC
>CAZEZD010000165.1:4068-6550 GCA_964516115.1 uncultured Hyphomicrobiales bacterium | reverse complement strand
GGCGAAGGTCGCATAGGAGGTGGTGAGCTCGACCAGCGTCACCTCCGCCGCGCCGATGGGCAGCGGGGCGGAATCGGTGAGCGGACGGGTGATGCCCATCTCGCGCGCCGTTGCGATGATCTTCTGCCGGCCGACGCGGCTGTCGCCGCGGCCCATCTGCTGGGTCAGGATCACGGGGATGGAATTGATCGAGCGCACCAGAGCCGAGGTCACCGTGGTCGAGCCGGAGAACGAGCGCCCGTAGTTCTGCGGGCACCAGTTGCCGAGGCAGATCGGCCGGTCGACGACCACCGAGCGGCCGTTGATCAGGCCCTCGCGCATGGCCGCGCCATAGACGATCGGCTTGAAGGAGGAACCCGGCTGGCGCATCGCCTCGGTGGCGCGGTTGAACTGGCTCGCGCCGTAGTCGCGCCCGCCGACGATGGCCCGCACCGTCCCGTCGACCTCCATGACGACGGCCGCCGCCTGGCTCGCGCCGTAGTCGCCGCCATACTGGCGGATGATGCTCTCGATGGACAGTTCCGCCTGCTTCTGGACGGTCAGGTCGAGGCCGGTGCGCACGGTCAGCACGCGGTCGACGAGGGACGGGGTTGCCGCCACCAGCCGCTTCACGTCCTCGAAGGCGTAGTCGAGATAGTAGTTGGGTACGGCGTCGTCCTTGCGGTCGACGGGCGTCGCCGGATTGCGGCGGGCGCCAAACACCTGGCCCTCGGTCATGAAGCCGGCCTCGACCAGGTTGTCGAGCACGGTGTTGGCCCGGGCGCGGGCCGCCGGCAGGTTGACGTGCGGGGCAAAGCGCGTCGGCGCCTTGAACAGGCCGGCGAGCAGCGCGGCCTCGGCCAGCGTCACGTCGCGCACCGACTTGCCGAAATAATACTCCGAGGCCGCCTCCGCCCCGAAGGCGCCGCCGCCCATGTAGGCGCGGTCGAGATAGGTCTTGAGGATTTCGTTCTTGCTGGCCCGCGCCTCCAGCCACAGGGCGAGGAAGGCCTCCTTGATCTTGCGCTCGATGGATCGTTCGTTGGTGAGGAACAGGTTCTTGGCGAGCTGCTGGGTCAGCGTCGAGCCGCCCTGCACGACGCCGCCGGCGCGGGCATTGGTGGCCAGCGCCCGGAACGTGCCGATGAGGTCGATGCCGTAGTGCTCATAGAAGCGCCGGTCCTCCGTCGCCAGCACCGCCTTGATCAGGTGGTCGGGAAACTCCTCCAGCGGCACGGAGTCGTTGTGGCGGATGCCGCGCCGGCCGACCTCGTTGCCGTAGCGGTCCTGGAACACGACGGAGAGTTCGGAGCGCTTGCGCCAGTCGTCGGCCGTCTCGCGGAAGGCGGGGATGGCGAGCATGAGCAGCACGACGAGGCCGCCGGTGCCGAGGGTCATGCCCTCCGAGGCGACCTCCGCCCCGACGCGCTTCCAGCCGTAGAGCTGCACCCGGTCGGCGAGGTCGGCAAGCTTCTCCCAGCCACGGCCGAGCATCCCGGCGAGGCGCCAGGCCCCGTCGTTCAGTCGGGCGTCGAGGTCGAGGAAGAAGCGCCTGATGGCGCCGCCCCACCCGCCGCTGGGCTGAGGATCACTCAAGCCGGGAACCCTTTCCGGGTGAACTCTTGACGATCCGCTTACCATATCGGAGATCGGCAGGGCGAGCCAACGGCGAGGCGCCCGGCGCATGGTTCTCTGACAACAAGGTTACTGCGGGCCCGGCCGGAGCCTAGGTCGTCGCAGCACGAGGAGCAGGCCGTTCATGGCCGATGACGTGACAGGGAAGGGCGCCCCGGAGGCGCCGTTCTGGCAGGTGAAGAGCCTCGAGGCGATGAGCGAGGCCGAATGGGAGAGCCTGTGCGACGGCTGCGCCCGCTGCTGCCTGAACAAGCTCGAGGACGAGGATACCGGCCAGATCCACTTCACCTCGGTCGCCTGCACCCTGCTGGACGGCGAATCATGCCGCTGCCGCGACTACCCGAACCGGCAGGACAAGGTGCCGGACTGCGTTCGCCTGACGCCGGAGGAGGCCCGGACCCTGCCATGGCTGCCGCCGACCTGCGGCTACCGGCTCGTCGCCGAAGGCCGCGATCTCTACTGGTGGCACCCGCTGGTCTCCGGCGATCCGGAGACGGTGCATCAGGCCGGCGTCTCGGTGCGCGGCCGCATCACGGCGTGGGAGCATGACCTCGAGGCGCTGCAGGACCTCGAACACCATCTGGCCGAATGGCCGGGTCAGGAAATCGACTGAAGCCGGTCATCATGGCGCATGGCCGGACCACGGGAGGATGCCGCCATGGCTGACGAGACGCAGGGACACGTCGACCCGTCGAAAGAGCGCTTCGCCCTGTTCAAGGACCTGCCCCGCGACGCGCCGGTCCACATGCTGAACCTCGTCAGGGTGCGGGCCGAGGCCGCCTATCCGGACGGGCGCAAGGCGACGGGCCGCGAGGCCTATGCCGCCTATGGCCGCGAGAGCGGGCCGATCTTCCGCCGCCTTGGCGGC
>CAZEZD010000165.1:0-4058 GCA_964516115.1 uncultured Hyphomicrobiales bacterium | reverse complement strand
CGCATCGTCTGGATCGGCCGCCCCGACCTGACGCTGATCGGCCCGGAAGCCGAGCGCTGGGACATCGCCTTCATCGCCGCCTATCCGTCGGGACAGGCCTTCATCGACATGATCCGCGACCCCGCCTACCGCGAGGCGGTGAAGCACCGGCAGGCCGCGGTGGCGGATTCCCGGCTCATCCGCATGACACCGGGCCAGCCGGGCGAGGGCTTCGGCGAGGAGGAGTGAGAGGGCTGGTCCTCTTCTGCTCTGCACTACGTCCTAGTTGGGAGCTTGGGCCGTGGGGGTGCCGTTTGCTGTTGTTGTCGGATCGCGTCCTCCAAGCATCCGGCGTAATCGCGGAGGCACACCGCGGTGTCGTAGAACCATCTGCAATATGCGACTGGGTCTCGATTTTCGATCTCCAGGCCCCTTTTGTGTTGCCCCAAATGCAGCGTTGAGATTCGTCCTTGAGCCTCAAAGAAGGGTGAGTGCGCCAGGTTGTTGCGGTCCTGTTCAAGGCCCTCGACGCGATCAAGGAGCCACTTGATCTCCGTTCGTAGAACTAGCGGGATGTCGTGGCCGAAAGCATCGAGCTGCGCCAATGCCAGCGCCATATCGCGCTGCGCGCGATCGACCTTAAGTGCGTGCCAAATGGCGCCTGGAATGAGAGCATTTGGAATCTTGGTTAGCGCCCAAAAGATCCCCCCAATCGACAAATGCAAATCATTCCAGATGAGTAGCGTCCGACCAAGCTCCGCCGCGAACACGTCGAATTCTTTGCGGCGAAAATCGCGGCGAGGATCTGGCATAGACATCTGACGTTCTCTGAGTTCTTGCGAACTGCCCATCGCAGAGCGACTCTACCGTGGTCGAATTCGTATTATACCGACCACAGGATGATTGTTGGGACGCGCTTGGTCACCATGTCACAGCGGGATTGTCAGGCTCCATGTCGCATCGAGTTGGGCTGGCGCCTGCGGGGATTGCCCAATCCTCGTCCCGACGGGTCGGGTACAATTCTACGAGCGACGATCGCGGTGAGCTACTGCGATGCTTCTGCCAGCGCGTTCTGCGACTATCACTGAGGAGGCGAGCCATGTCCCGGACCGTTCCGCTGCCCCATCCCGGTGAAATTCTGCGCGAGGAGTTCCTCGAGCCGATGGGACTTTCGGTCTATGCGCTGGCCAAGGCCATCGGCGTCCCGCGCAGCCGGATCAACGAGATCGCCCACGGCCGGCAGGGCATTTCGGCCGCCGTTGCCCTGCGGCTCGGCAAGGCGTTCGGCGTCGATCCGCAGTGGTTCATGAATATGCAGAGCAGGTACGACCTGCAGATCGCCGCGCAGACCGCCGACCTCTCAGCCATCCGGCCAGTCAGGGCGGCCTGACCCTCACGCCGCGCGCCGCGTCTTCCTCGCCGGCGCCGCCGGGGCGGGCCGGTGATCGCCGAGCTCCTCGATGATCGGGCAGGCGCTGCGCGGCCCCGTCTCGCAGGAGCCGACCAGCGCCTTCAGCGTGGCGATCATGTCCTGCAGCTTGCGGGCCTGGTCCTCCATCTCCTTGAGGTGCGTCCTGGCGATGGCGCGGACATCGGCGTTGGAGCGGCCGGTGTCGGACCACAGCGCCAGGAGCGAGCGGATCTGATCGATGGAGAAGCCGAGGTCGCGGGCCCGCCGGACGAAGCCGAGACGGTGGACGTCCTCCTCGCCATAGTCGCGATAACCGCTGTCGCGACGCCCGGCTGCCGGCAACAGGGCGATGGACTCGTAATAGCGGATCATCTTGGCGGAGACGCCGGAGGCGGCGGCGGCCTGTCCGATGTTCATGGGCGGGATCCTTTGATGGTCCGATCGGTTGAAGAGGGCGAAGCCACTGTCCTTCTCCACCTTTCCCGGCCGGGGAGGGGATGCGGTCCCGATCTCGCCACTCGACCGGGAGTCGCGGAACTTGACCTTCCCATGATGGGAAGGATTACACGCCGACGCAAGAGCTGAGGGAGGCTGTCCATGACAGATCACGATCACAAGGCACCCGGCGGCTGCTGCGGTGGCGCAGGCAAGGCCGAGGCCGTTCAGCCGGGTGCCGCGGACCAGGGCTGCTGCGGCGGCAAGGACAAGGGCACTGTCGCGACGACGGCGGCCCCGGCGAATGCGGGCGGCTGCTGCGGGGGGCATGAGCACGGACCTGCGCACGATCACAGCCCTGCTCACGATCACGGTCATAGCCATGGCCACGGGCACGCCGATGCGGCAGTTGCCGACGGCAAGGTCATCGATCCCGTCTGCGGCATGACGGTCGATCCCCTGACGACGCCGCACAAGACGACTCACAAGGGCATCGAGCACTATTTCTGCTCGGCCGGCTGCGTCGTGAAGTTCACCAAGGACCCGCAGCGCTACCTCGATCCGTCCAGCGCGGCGCCTGCCGAGCCGGTGCCGGAAGGCACGATGTTCACCTGTCCGATGCATCTCGAGATCCAGCAGATCGGTCCCGGCACCTGCCCCATCTGCGGCATGGCGCTGGAGCCGATGATGGTGACGGCCGACGCCGGCCCGAACGAAGAGCTGATCGACATGACCCGGCGGTTCTGGGCCGGCCTGGTCCTCACCCTGCCGGTGCTGGCGCTGGAGATGGGCGGGCACCTCTTCGGCTGGGATCCGCTGCCGCACGGCTGGTCCAACTGGGTGCAACTGGTCTTCGCCACGCCGGTGGTCCTCTGGGCCGGCTGGCCCTTCTTCGTCCGCGGCTGGCAGTCGGTGCAGACGCGCAACCTCAACATGTTCACGCTGATCGCCATCGGCACTGGCGTCGCCTGGGCCTACTCCGTCGTCGCCACCCTGGCCCCCGGCCTGTTCCCGGCGGCCTTCCGTGACCATCACGGCACCGTCGCGGTCTATTTCGAGGCGGCGGCGGTGATCGCCGTGCTGGTCCTGCTCGGCCAGGTGCTGGAGCTGAGGGCGCGCGACGCCACCTCCGGCGCCATCCGCGCCCTGCTCGACCTCGCCCCCAAGACCGCTCGCCGCATCGGCGCGGATGGGACCGAGGCCGAGGTGCCGCTGGACGAGGTCCATGTCGGCGATGTGCTGCGCGTCCGTCCCGGCGAGAAGGTGCCGGTGGACGGCAAGGTCACCGAGGGCCGCTCGGCGGTGGACGAGAGCATGGTGACCGGCGAGTCGATGCCGGTGACCAAGGAGGTCGGCGACCACGCCATCGGCGGCACGCTGAACCGCTCCGGCGCCCTCGTCATCGCCGCCGAGAAGGTCGGCCGCGACACCATGCTGGCGCGCATTGTCCAGCTGGTGGCGACCGCCCAGCGGTCGCGGGCGCCGATCCAGCGCCTCGCCGACCAGGTGTCGGGCTGGTTCGTGCCGGTGGTGCTGGCGGTGGCCGTTCTCGCCTTCACCGTCTGGGCGCTGTTCGGCCCGCCGCCGCAACTCGCCTTCGCCCTGGTCGCGGCCGTCTCGGTGCTGATCATCGCCTGCCCCTGCGCCCTCGGCCTCGCCACCCCCATGTCGATCATGGTCGGCGTCGGTCGCGGCGCCGAGGCCGGCGTGCTGATCCGAGATGCGGAGGCCCTGGAGCGCATGGAGAAGGTCGACACGCTCATCATCGACAAGACCGGCACGCTCACCGAGGGTCGCCCCGCCGTGACCGCCATCGTCGTGGCCGATGGCTTCGAGGAGGCCGAGGTGCTGCGCCTCGCCGCCGCTGTCGAGAAACCGTCCGAGCACCCGCTGGCGGAAGCCATCGTCCGCGCCGCTGAGGAGCGGGGCATCGCCATCCCGAAGGTGATGGGCTTCGATTCCCCGACCGGCAAGGGCGCCTACGGCATGGTGGAGAGGAAGCGCGTCACGCTCGGTTCGGCGGCCTTCCTGAAGGAACTCGGCATCGACGTCGCGCCGCTGGCGGAGAGGGCGGAGGAGCTGCGACGCGACGGCGCCACGGCGATCTTCGCCGCCGTCAACGGCAAGCCGGCCGCCGTCATCGCCATTGCCGATCCGGTCAAGGCGACGACCCCGGCCGCGCTGAAGGCGCTGACGGACGAGGGCATCCGCATCGTCATGCTCACCGGCGACA
>CAZEZD010000164.1:5477-6584 GCA_964516115.1 uncultured Hyphomicrobiales bacterium | reverse complement strand
ATCGGCATGCGCGACTGGGCACACATCGGTCAGTCGTGAGGGCCGTTGGTATCAGTCCTTGGCGCGTTCGGAATAGGAGCCGTCCTCGGTCATCACGACGATGCGCGTGCCGACGCCGATATGCGGCGGGACGAGCGTGCGCACGCCGTTCGACAGGATGGCCGGCTTGTAGGAGGAGGACGCCGTCTGGCCCTTGGTCACCGGTTCGGTCTCGACCACTTCCAGCGTCACGCGCTGCGGCAGTTCGATGCCGACCGCATTGCCCTCATACACCGACAGCTTCACTTCCATCTCGCTCTGGAGATAGGGCTTGGCGTCGCCGAGGATGTCGTCGGGCACGGAGATCTGGTCGTAGTTCTCCTTGTTCATGAAGTGGTTGCCGTCGCCATCCGAGTAGAGATAGGTGTGCGGACGGTCCTCGACATAGGCGCGCTCGACCATCTCGGTGGTGCGCCAGCGCTCGGACACCTTCACGCCGTCGGAGAGGCGGCGCATGTCGACCTGCGTCACCGGCGTGCCCTTGCCCGGGTGGATGTTCTGGGCGGAGACGATCAGGTAGAGCTTGCCGTCGACTTCGAGAATGTTGCCCTTGCGGACGGAGGAGGCGATGACCTTCGGCACGGGTGCGGTCCTTGGGATTGGCGGGTCAGTTCCCGCATGATCTGTCGCGCCGTCGCATAGACGAAGTCGCGGCAAAGCGCCACCCCTGCGGCGCTATTCGCGGAACCACACGACCTGCGCGGTGGTGGCCAGAAGCTGTCCCGACTGCGACCAGAGCTCGGCCTGTTGGTCGTGGAACTGGTCGCCGAAACGCACCGAATCCGCCTTGGCGAGCACGGGCTTCGTCCCCTGCTCGGCCAGCTCCTCGGCACTCGCATGAAAATAGGACGTCATCGACACCGTGCCGGCCGGCGTCCTGAGGCCGCGAACCTGAAAGACGCGGACGATGAAGATGTCGCAGAGGGAGGCGAGCGCGACGTGGTCCAGCGGCCGCGGCGGCTGGTCCGCGACCCAGAGCAGCGAGGTCGCACTCTGCGGCGTTTCATGGGCCTCGCTCTTGAGGATCGGCAGGCCGGAGACATAGCGGAACTCGTAGGCGTTCAGCCC
>CAZEZD010000164.1:0-5467 GCA_964516115.1 uncultured Hyphomicrobiales bacterium | reverse complement strand
CGCAAGGACCGGAACGGCGTCGGCCGGCGGGGCCACAGGCATGGGTGACGCATGATGGCGCCAGGTCTCGGAGCGGCGGGCAAAGACCATGGTCGCATTGGCGGCGATCGTCTCGCCCTGGACCAACTCGGCATAGAAGTGCTGGACCGAGCGGCCCGACCGAACCTCCTTCACGGTGATGGCGAAGGCTCCTTCCGCAATGGGAGCGCAGAAATTCACCGTCTGCCCCACCGGTTCGCCGATGCGCGCGGGATGATCCATCGCCGCCTTCAGCAACTGTGCCGCGGTGATGCCACCGAAGGGGCCCACCATGTTCCAGTAGGCGGGCGAGGTGTGGCCTGCGTGCGTGCCGTCGGCCTCGCGGCGGAAGACCATCGCGGCGTCGAGTGGGTGGGGGGCGGCGGTGTCGGACATGCGGGCTCGGGGGCGGTTGCGTTGATCGCGGCGGAGCCTATGAGGGGGAGGGCGCGTCCGCAATGGCGCCGAAGGTCATGGGTCGATCAGGGGACCGGACGAGCATGAGCCAGCAGCCATCGCCCTGGTGGGACATTCACCGCCACGCCGACCGCCGGCCTTTCCTGACGGCGCGCGGGCGGATCAAGGCAGCTTTGCGCGGCTGGTTCGCGGAACGGCACTTCACCGAGGTCGAGGCCGGCATCCTGCAGGTCTCGCCTGGCAACGAGGCTCACCTGCACGCCTTCGCCACGGAGGCGGCAACGATCGACGGACGGCGGGCGCCGCTCTTTCTCCACACCTCTCCGGAATTCGCTGCCAAGAAGCTCATCGCCGCCGGCGAGACCCGGATTGTCGATTTCGCCCGCGTCTTCCGCAACAGGGAGCGCGGGCCGCTGCACCACCCCGAGTTCACGATGGTGGAGTGGTATCGCGTCGGGGAGACTTACGACCAACTCATGGCGGACTGCGCCGACATCCTGCGGATCGCCTGCGCCGCGACGGAGCGTGATGCCCTCGTCTGGCGTGAGGCGACCTGCGATCCGGCCCTTGAGCCTGAGAGGCTGACGCTGGCGGAGGCCTTCGAGCGCCATGCCGGCATTGACCTCCTCGCCACCATCGCCGCTTCGGGAAAGACCGACCGCGACGCTCTCGCGGCCGCCGCCCGGACCGCCGGCATCCGCGTTTCGGACGATGACGGCTGGGCCGACATTTTCTCGAAGGTGCTCGTGGAACGGGTCGAGCCGCGTCTCGGCTTCGGCCAGGCGACGATCCTCTGCGAGTATCCGGTGAGCGAGGCGGCGCTGGCGCGCCCGAAGGCATCGGACCCCCGCGTTGCCGAGCGCTTCGAGCTCTATGCCTGCGGCGTCGAACTGGCGAACGCCTTCGGCGAACTGACCGATCCGAACGAGCAGCGCCGCCGGTTCGAGGCTGAGATGGCGGAGAAGTCCCGCGTTTATGGCGAGGCCTACCCGATCGACGAAGACCTGCTGGCGGCTCTTGCCCACATGCCGCCGACCTCCGGCATCGCGCTCGGCTTCGAGCGGCTCGTCATGCTCGCCAGCGGGGCACGGCACATCGAGGACGTCATCTGGACGCCAGTGCCGGACCTGCCGGGTCGCTGAGGGCCGGCGCTTCCCGCGACTTCAGAGGATCGGGATGCGCGGGGCAGCGTCGCGCGAAATGCGGCCGGTGCAGCGCGGGTCGTCGATCACCTCGATGGCCCGCCTGAAGGGAACGAAACCACAGCGGCGGTAGAAGTTCAGCGCGCCCGGATGATCGAGCGTGCAGGTGTGCAGCCAGACGCGCCGCGTTTCGGGCTGCCAGGCCTTGTCGAGGGCTGCGGCCATCATGCGCGGGCCAAGTCCCTGTCCGGTCGCGCCGGGCTTCAGGCCGAAGAAGGAGATCTCGACATTCGAGGGATCGCGGCGATCGAGTTCGACGATGCCGGTCTCGCCATCCGCGCCGTCGGCGACGAAGAGTTCGTTGCCGGGCCGGTGAAGGATGGCCGCGAGTGCCCCGTCGCTCATCAGCAGGCGCGAGGTCCACAGCCAGTCGAGGCCGATAGCGGCGTAGAAGGCGCGGTACCAGGCAAGGTCGGGCGCCGGGACGTGCTGCAACGCCAGCGGGTTGGCGATGGCCGAGACCGGCCGTTCGCCCATCTCCAGATAGGTCACGACAGCGGCGATCTTGCCGGCGGGAACGTCGGTATATCCGTCGAGATTGAGTTCGGTCATGGCCTGCCTGCTGTGGTGCGGTGGCAGTTGTGCCAGCGCACGCACCGCAACACCAGTCGAAGGCTATTTCGCCTTCGGGTCCAGCGCGTCGCGCAGGCCGTCGCCGAGCAGGTTGAAGCTCAGCACGGTGATGAAGATGGCAAGGCCCGGGAAGATCGCCATCCACGGCGCGTTCGACAGGAAGCGCTGCGCGACGTTGAGCATCGATCCCCAGGACGGGGCAGGCGGCTGCTGGCCGAGGCCGAGGAAGGAGAGCGAGGCCTCCGCGATGATGGCGGTGGCGATCGTCAGCGTGCCCTGCACGAGGAGCTGCGGCATGACATTGGGCAGGATGTGCTTCCAGGCGATGCGCACCTTGGTGTTGCCGACCGCGCGGGCCGCCTCGACATAGTCCTCCATCTTGATCGACAGCACCTGGCCGCGGGTCAGGCGCACAAAGACGGGTGTCGCGGTGATGCCGATGGCGATCATGGCGTTCTGCAGCGAGGGGCCGAGGAAGGCGGCGAGTGCAATCGCGAGGATGAGGAAGGGGCAGGCGAGCATGGCGTCGGTGACGCGCGAGATCAGCGCGTCAGTCCAGCCCCCGACATAGCCGGCCAGAAGTCCGAGCGGGACGCCGGCAACAATGGCGATGGCGACGGAGATGACACCGGCCGACAGCGAGGCGCGGGTGCCGTAGACGACGCGCGAGAAGATGTCGCGGCCGACCTCGTCGGAGCCCAGCCAGTGGGCGAGGGAGGGCGCCTGCCGCACGGCGCGCCAGCTCTGCTGCGTCGGGTCGTGGGTCGCGATGAGCGGCGCGAAGATGGCGAGGTTCGCCAGCAGGGCGAGGAGGACCAGCGCCACCATGGCGGTGCGGCGCTTCTTCAGCCGCCGCCACGCGCGCGCGCCCGGGCTCTCGTAGGTTTCATCGCCAACGGCAGGGAGGGTGGAGGCGAGGGCCATGGCTCAGGTCCTCAGGCGCGGGTTGGCGAGGATGTAGCCGATATCGGCCAACAGGTTCAGCACGATGTAGGTCGTGGCCGTCACCAGCACGACGCCCTGCACCACCGCATAGTCGCGGTTGAACACGGCATCGACGATGAGCTTGCCGAAGCCCGGAATGGAGAAGATCTGCTCCGTCAGCACGGCGCCCGACAGCAGCGTGCCGAATTCGAGCGCGCCGAGCGTGATGACCGGGGTCAGCGCATTGCGCAGGCCGTGCTTGAGGATGACCGTCCGTTCGTCGAGCCCCTTGGCGCGGGCGGTGCGCACATAGTCGCTCTCCATCACCTGCAGCATGGCTGCGCGGGTGTGCCGCATGATGACGCCGGCGAAGGAATTGCCAAGCACGAAGGCCGGCATGATGGTCGCGGCCATGGAGGCCCAGAAATCCTCGAAGGGCGAGACATAGCCCGAGGCCGGCAGCCAGCCGAGCTGCACAGAGAACAGAAAGATCATCATGATCCCGAGCCAGAAATTCGGCGTCGAGATGCCCCAGAGAGCCACCACGTTGACGACGTAGTCCCAGACGCTGTCCTTCTTCACCGCCGAGATGATGCCGGCGGGAATGCCGATGCCGAGGGTGAAGATCATCGCCATGACCGCGAGCTGCACGGTGACCGGCAGCTTCTGCGCGACGAGGGTGGCGACAGGCTCGGAGAGGCGCATGCTCTCTCCGAGATCGCCGCGGAAGACGCCGCCGATCCAGGCGAGATACTGGATCGGCAGTGGCTGGTCGAGGCGGTAGCGTTTGCGGATCTGCTCGATCACCTCCGGGTCCTTCTCCTCACCCGCCATGACGAGCGCGGGGTCCCCCGGCAGCAATTGCTGCAGGAGGAAGATCAGCACCGACACAAAGAAGATGGTCGGGATGAGCTGGATGAGCCTTTTGGTGATGAGCGTGAACATGGCCGGCCGTCAGTTCCCGCGGAACTTCAGGCCGACGACGCGCACCAGACCGTCCGGGAAGGCGCGGAAGCCTTCAAGACGGGCGGAATGCACGATCACCACCGGGCGATGGTAGAGATAGACGATGCCGCCCTCGGTGAGGAGCAGCTCCGACAGCTTCTCGTAGATCGCCTTGCGCTCCGCGGGGTCCGTCTTGGTCCGCGCCTCGTTCATCAGGGCGTCCGCCGCCTCGTTGCAGTAGCCGGAGTAGTTCAGCGGCTGGCGGCAGGCGTGGAACGAGTAGAGGTTGCCGTCGGGATCGGTGCGGCCCGACCAGTTCAGCATATAGGCCTGGTAGCGGCCCTGCTCGGCCTCCTGGAGGGAGGTGGCAAACTCCGTGACGCGGATCTTCAGGTCGAAGCCGGCTTCCGCTGTCATCGCCTGCAGCACCTCGGCGATCTGCCGCACTTCCGGGTTGTTCGGCACCATGAAGTCGACGGCGAGGGGCCCGGTGACGCCGGCCGCCTGCATCAGCTGGCGCGCCTTGACGACGTCGCGCTGCGGCACGGGGAAGCGGGACTGGTAGTAGGGGTTCTGCGGGTTGATCCACTGGTTGCCTGGCATGGCCGCGCCGTTGAACACGACCTGGTTCAGCGCCTGCCGGTCGATGGCGAGCGAGAAGGCCTGCATGATGCGCGGATCGCGCCCAAAGGCCTGCTTGCCGGCATCCGACTTGGCAAGGTTCAGCGTCACGCCCTGGTAGCCGAGATCGACGCCGACCGCGAGGCGGAGCTGCGCATTGGCGCGGATCTGCGGCACGTCGGTGGCGAGCGCCCGCTCGATCAGGTCGAGCTGGCCGGAGCGCAGGTTGGCGAGGCGCACGGTGGCATCGGCGATCGGGCGATACTCGATTCGCTGGATCGTAACCTTGTCCTTGTCCCAGTAGTCGGCGAAACGCTCGACCACGATGCGGTCCTGCTGGACGCGCTCGACGAACCTGTAGGGACCGGCGCAGACCGGCGTCGAGCCGAAGCGCTCACCGAGTTCACGGGCGGCCTTGGGGCTGACCATCATGCCGGCGCGGTCGGTGAGCTGCGAAAGAAGCGGCGAGAAGGGCTGCTTCAGGAGCAGGCGGACGGTCAGCGGGTCGACCACCTCGACCTTGTCGATGGCGGAGAGTTCGGGCCGGCGGAACGAGCCCTGCATGGTCATGTGGCGCTCGAGCGAGAACTTGACGGCCTCGGCGTCCATGGTTTCGCCGTCGTGGAAGTTGACGCCGGGCCTGAGCTTGATGGTGACCGTTTTGCCGTCGGCGGAGGTCTCATGGGACAGCGCGAGCTGCGGGACGATGGCGAGCTTGTCATCGATGTCGAAGAGCTTGTCGCAGATCGAGGCGAAGACGATGCGGC
>CAZEZD010000163.1:0-6626 GCA_964516115.1 uncultured Hyphomicrobiales bacterium | reverse complement strand
TCGACGTCTTCTACGTCACCGACCTGATGGGGGCGAAGATCCAGTCGGCCCAGCGTCAGGCGGCGATCCGCAAGGTGCTGACAGGTGTCCTGGAGGATGAAGCGGCGCGCTGACAGCGCGGCCACCATCCGGACCCAGGCCGGTGCCTGCCGCCGCCTCCCGCAAGGCCCGCAGGCGCGCGAGGCGGTTCTCGGCCGCCCGCAGCCGGTCCCGCAGGACAGCCAGCTTCGTGCCGTCCTCGATTGTGTCGACATGGGATTCGATCACCGCGCGCAGCGTCCGCACCCGCGCCAGGAACGCGCTGACGATGGCTACATCGACATGGGGCTCGCGAGCCCTTCCGCGAAGCGCTTCTGCACTGTCGGGAGAATGAGAGGGTTCGGCCATGGACCGATCATTGCAACCAAAGGTTACATTTTGATTTCAATAAACCGAAATTCGAGGCGCTGTTAACCTTGCGGATCGATGAAGCCAGTCCCCCACATTTGCCTTAACCCACCCTTCATTGCGCCGGGATTACCCCGGATAAGCGTGGATCAGGCGCGGGAACAGGGCAGGCGTTCAGGGAGCGATGGCGCGACGACGCGGACAGGGCGATCGGATCGAACCCAGCTTCGGCACGGCGCGCGGAGGCATGGACCTGCGCGCCTTGCCCGAGGACCGGCCCTCGGTGCGCGTCGCGGCGCCCGCACGAGCGCCAAGGCCGGCAAAGCCACGTCGCGCCGAGCCGGTCGAGGAGGCGGACGTGGCGAAGGCACGGCAGCAGCGTGGAGCACGACGTGACCGCGATGACCCGCCGCGCCGCCGCAAGCGCCGCGGGTTCCTGGGCCGGCTGGTCATCTGGGGCGTGACCCTCTCCATCTGGGGCCTGATCGTCGTCGCCGGCATCATTGCCTGGTATGCGGCACATCTGCCGCCGACCCATACGCTCGAGGTACCGCCGAGGCCGCCGAACATCGCCATCCTCGCCGCCGATGGAACCGAACTCGCCAATCGCGGCGACACGGGTGGCGCCGCCGTGCAGTTGAAGAGTCTGCCAAGGCATGTGTCGCAGGCACTCATCGCCATCGAGGACCGGCGTTTCCATTCGCACTTCGGCATCGACGTCGTCGGTCTCGGCCGCGCCGTGTTCACCAACCTGACCAACAGGGGTGTGCATCAGGGCGGCTCGACGCTCAGCCAACAGTTGGCCAAGAACCTGTTCCTGACGCCGGACCGGACCCTCGGCCGCAAGGTGCAGGAGGCGCTGCTCGCGCTCTGGCTGGAGCACAACTACTCCAAGGAGCAGATCCTCGAACTCTACCTGAACCGCGTCTATTTCGGTGCCGGCGCCTATGGCATCGAGGCCGCGGCTCGCCGCTACTACGACAAGCCGGCGACCGCCCTGACGCTGCAGGAGGCCGCCGTCATCGCCGGCCTCGTCAAGGCGCCCTCGCGGCTCGCCCCCACCCGCAATCCGGAGGCCGCGCAGGCGCGCGCACAGCTCGTTCTCGCGGCCATGGCCGACCAGGGATACATCACCGAGGCGCAGGCGCGGAACGCCCGCAGCAACCCGGCCCACGCGAGCCGCACCATTCCCGGCGGCTCCATCAACTATGTCGCCGATTGGATCATGGACCTCATCGATGACTATGTCGGCAAGGTCGAGACCGACCTGAAGGTCGAGACGACCATCGTCGGTCCTGTGCAGCAGGCGGCCGAGGCCGCCCTCGTCGACGCCCTCAACCGTGGCGGCCAGCGCTATGGCGTCGGCCAGGGAGCGGTCGTCGTCCTTGATCGCGACGGCGCGGTGCGCGCCCTCGTTGGCGGACGCGACTATGCGCAGAGCCAGTTCAACCGGGCGGTCGCCGCCCGCCGGCAACCGGGCTCGGCCTTCAAGCCCTTCGTCTATCTCGCTGCCCTCGAACGCGGCCTGACCCCGGATACCGTGCGCAGCGACTCGCCCGTCTCGATCGCCGGATGGCGTCCCGAAAACTACACCCGCGACTATCGCGGCGAGGTCAGCCTGACCACGGCGCTCGCCTCCTCCCTCAACACGGTCGCCGTGCGGCTCGGCCAGGAAGCGGGGCCGCGCAACGTGGTGCGCACGGCGCAGCGGCTCGGCATCGGCTCGGCGCTGGCCGCCAACCCCTCCATCGCACTCGGCACGTCGGAGGTGAACCTCCTGGAGCTCACCGGCGCCTATGCGCCCTTCGCCAATGGCGGAACGGGCGTCATACCGCATGTCATCACGCGCATCCGGACCACCAGCGGCCGCGTGCTCTTCGAGCGCCGCCCCATGAACAACGGCCAGGTGGTGGAACCACGCCACGTCGCCATGATGAACGCCATGATGAACCAGACGACGGTCTCCGGAACGGCCCGCACGGTCCGCCTTCCGGGCTGGATCGTCGCTGGCAAGACCGGCACCAGCCAGGAGTTCCGCGACAGCTGGTTCGTCGGCTATACGGGCCGCTTCCTCGCGGGCGTCTGGCTCGGCAACGACGACGGCACGCCCACGCGTCGGCTCACCGGTGGCGGCCTGCCGGTGGATGTCTGGAACCGGGTGATGGCGGAGGCCCATCGCGGCCAGTCCATCGTCGATCTTCCGGGCAACTGGCGCTCCTACGACGCGCCGGGACGCATCCTGCCCGGCGACACGCTCGACCAGCCCATGACCATGTCGCGGGTTGAGCCGGGGGGCCAGCGCCGCCCGCAGCGCCCGACGGACGCCGAGGATCGCAGCGCCGTCGTCCGCCCCCAGCCCGGCACCGGCTTCCTCGACCGCCTGTTCCGCTGATCTCCCTTGCGCCGCCGCGGGGGAACCCCACATGGGGTCCGTCGGTTGTCCGGCGGAGCTTTGGAGAGGATAACGCGATGACGCGGATCGTCTGGTGGGGAGCCCTGGTCGGCGCCGCCTTCTGGTCGGTCTTCGCCTTCGTCGCCTACGCCGTGGTGGACACGGTCGGCGTCGGGGCGTCGAGCTATGGCACCGTGCCCGGATTTCCGCCGGAGCCCTTCACCTTCGCCTGGATCGCCGCCAGGGCACACGGGCTCGGCGTTTCCAGCATTGCGGCGGTCTGGCTCATCGGCCTCGTCATCATCTTCGGCAGCGCCGCGCTGTTTCACCGCCTGTTCGGACGTAGGGTGCCGGCGCTTCCGCCCACTCCGCGCAGCTGGGGATCCTCGATCCCCTCCGGCAGTTTCAACGTATCGGCCCGTCCGACGCTGAAGCAGCGTCTGTTCGGCCGCTGATCGCGGCGCTGCTTGCAGCTATTCGAAGAGTTCCGCGAACTTCAGTTCCAATCCGGCGACGGCGCGCAGAATCTCGTTGAGGTGGTGGCTCATGGCGGCGACCGCCCGATCGGCATCGCCGTCCTCGATGGCGCGCAGGATATCCCGGTGCTGCTCCACCAGCGGCCCCATCGACCCGGGGGAGTGCAGGGTCAGTGTGCAGACGCGGTCCATATGCGCCTTCTGCATCTCCACCGCGCTCCACGCCTCCGCGCAATCGGCGCCTTCCGCCAAGGCAATGTGGAAGAGGCTGTCGAGCTTCTGGAAGGTCAGGTGATCCCCCTCCGCCGCGGCCTTGTCTTGCGCGGCGATCAGTGCCTCGGCGCGGTCGCGGTAATGCGTATCGAAGCGCTCGCAGGCACGCCGGACGATGGCCACCTCGATCGCCTCGCGAATGAACCGCGCATCCAGCATCCGTCGCACCGACAGTTTGACGACCACCGTGCCGCGTTGCGGCTGTACGTCGACGAGACCCTGACGCATCAGCGCGATGAAGGCCTCGCGCACCGGCTGGCGCGAGACGCCGAAGCGCTCGGCAATCTCCGACTCCGACAGTCTCTCGCCGGGGCGTATCGTCAGGTCTATGATGTCGGCCCGCAGGTCGCGTTCGACGCGTGCGGCCGCGCTTCCGAGGATGCGCGACGATGACGGTGCGGGAGAGGCGGCGACCATGGATCTGGCGGGTTCCATTTTTGTCTCTTGAACTTCCATACAAGTGCATACTAGAGTTGGAGGAGATCGGAAAGCCCGCATTTCGCGGGCTCCGATCGCCACGTTCCCCGCCTCAAGAAGGGAACTTCGTTTCGACCGGGAGGAAACCCATGCTGACACGCCGCTCATTCGTGTCCACCGCCGGCGCGCTCGCCGCAACCCCTGCCATCATTGGCTCCGCATCGGCCCAGGCCACCGTCACGCTCCGCTCCACCGACATCCACCCCGACGGCTATCCGACCATCGAGGCGGTCAAGTTCATGGGGCAGTTGCTTGAGCAGCGCTCGAGCGGCCGCATCAAGATCAATGTCTTCCACTCCGCCCAACTCGGCCAGGAGAAGGACACGATCGAGCAGACGCGCTTCGGCGTCATCGACATGAACCGCATCAATATGGCGCCGTTCAACAATCTCATCGCCTCGACCAACGTGCCCTCCCTGCCCTTCATCTTCCGTTCGGTCGCGCATATGCGGAAGGTGATGGACGGTGCCATCGGCGACTCGATCCTGAACGACTTCACGCCGCATGGCCTCGTCGGCCTTGCCTTCTACGATTCCGGCTCGCGGTCCTTCTACAACTCGAAGCGCGCGATCAGCACGCCGGCCGACATGCGCGGCATGAAGATCCGGGTGCAGCAGTCGGACATGTTCGTCGCGCTCGTCCAGGCGCTCGGCGCCAACGCCACGCCGATGAACTTTGGCGAGGTCTATACCAGCCTGCAGACGGGCGTCATCGACGGGGCGGAGAACAACTGGCCGAGCTATGAATCGACCCGCCATTTCGAGGTGGCGAAGTTCTACTCGCTCACCGAGCACTCGCTGAGCCCCGAGGTGCTGGTCATGTCGAAGCGCTCCTTCGACAAGTTCAACGCCGCCGACCAGGCGCTCATCCGCGCGGCGGCCAAGGAATCGGTCGCGAAGATGCGCGAACTCTGGGACGCCCGCGAGAAGGCCTCCGAGGCCAAGGTCCGCGCCGGCGGCTCGCAGGTCAACACGGTGGAGAAGCAGCCCTTCATCGACGCGATGAAGCCGGTCTACGACCGCTTCGTCACCAGCGCACCGATGAAGGATCTCGTCGCGCGCATCCAGGCCGTGACCTGACACCGTCGTCCCGTGTGAGGCCCGTCGCCCCTCAGGCGGCGGGCCTTGCGACCTGCCCGCCGTTTCCCGGGAAGCCTCCAGCGCGATGCACGCCATCCTCTCCCGTCTCAGTCCGCTTGCGGCCGTCCTCAGCCGGGCGGCTCTCCTCGTCGCCGGCTCCGGTCTCGTCATCATGACGGTGCTGGTGTTCTGGAGCATTTTCGGCCGCTACGTCCTGAACGACACGCCGACCTGGACCGAGCCCGCCGTTCTGCTGCTGATGAGCTGGTTCATCCTCCTCGGCTCGGCGACAGGCGTGCGCGAACGCGGCCATATCGGCTTCGAGATCGGCCTCGCCGTCTCGCCGCCGCCGATGCGTTTCGTCCTCAAGCTCGTCACCGAAGCCCTGCTCATCCTCTTCGGCGCCGCCATGACGATCTATGGCTCCCAGCTCGCCATCGGCACCTGGAGCGCGCTGACGCCCATGATCGGCATCAGCCAGGGCTGGGACTATGTGCCGGTGGCGGTCGGCGGCGCGCTGATCACGCTTTTCTCGATCGAGCGCATCCTGATGGTGCTGACCGGCACCGACGAGACAGCCGTGCCGCTCGGCCCGGGCATCGGCGAGATCTGAGCCATGGAGCTGTTCATCCTCTTCGGCGCCTTCGCCATTCTTCTCCTGATCGGCATGCCGATCGCCTTCTGCCTCGGCGTCGCCTCGCTCGCCACCGTCCTCTACATGGACGTGCCGCCGGTGGTGATCTTCCAGCAGATGAACTCCGGCATGAACGCCTTCGCCATGATGGCGATTCCCTTCTTCATCTATTCCGGCGACCTGATGATCCGCGGCGGCATCGCGGAGCGGCTGATTGCCTTCGCCGCCTCCCTCGTCGGCCACCTGCGCGGCGGTCTCGGGCAGGTCAACGTGCTGACCTCGACCTTGTTCGGCGGCATCTCGGGCTCGGCCGTGGCCGATGCCTCGGCGGTGGGCGGCCTGATGATCCCGCAGATGGTGAAGCGCGGCTATGACGCCGACTACGCGGTCAACGTCACCGCCAATGCGGCGATCATCGCGCTTCTGATCCCGCCCTCGCACAACATGATCCTCTACTCGCTGGCGGCGGGTGGAAACCTCTCCATCGCCGACCTCTTCACCGCCGGCATCGTGCCGGGCTTCATGCTGGCGGCCTCACTGATGGTCGCCGCCTATGTCGTCGCCCGCCGCCGCGGCTATCCAGCGGAGGCCTTCCCGGGCTGGCTCATGGTGGCGCGGACCCTGGTCGTCGCCATTCCCGGCCTTCTGCTGATCGGCATCATCTTCGGCGGCGTGCGCTCCGGCGTCTTCACCGCGACGGAGAGCTCCTGCATCGCCGTCGTCTATGCCTTCTTCATCACCGTCGTCGTCTATCGCCAGCTGAACTGGGACAGCTTTGTCGAGGCGACGCTGGGTGCTGTGCGCACCACCGCCATGGTGCTGCTGGTGATCGGCACGGCCGCCGCCTTCGGCTGGCTCATGGCCTTCCTGCAGGTGCCCGCCCAAACCGTCGCCTTCATGAAGAGCAT
>CAZEZD010000162.1:0-6699 GCA_964516115.1 uncultured Hyphomicrobiales bacterium | reverse complement strand
GGGCGCCAATCGAGACGCCCTTGGCCTTCGCGGTCGCGGCCGTCCTGTGCATGATGATCGGATCGCCGGCATGCCAGCCACAGGCGATGTTGGCGGATGAGACGATGGACAGCATCGCCTCGTCGTCGCCCATCTTCCAGGGTCCGAACCCCTCGCCCATGTCGGAATTGAGATCGACGCTCGTCATGGAGGCCTCCTTCAGGGAGTGTCGGTGAGGGAATCCGCCGGCGCGTGGGCATCGACCCAGCCGTCGACCAGATTGACGGACAGCAGATGCTCCGCATCCATTTCGATGCCGACCGGTCGCAGACCGTCGCGCACGGCGGCGAGCATCGCGGCCTGGTCGCGGGCCGCAGCAATGGCCTCGGCGAGCGAAACGGCAGCGAACGTCAGCTCGCTTCCCGGGCGTTGATGGACGAATCGCGGCAGGTCGGCGGAAACGATGGTGGCGATCTTCGGGTAGCCGCCGGTCGTCTGGCGGTCGGCCAGCAGCACGATGGGCTCGCCGGATCCAGGCACCTGGATGGAACCGGTGACGATGCCGTCGGAGACGATGTTGAAGCCCTTGGCGTGCTCGATGGCGGGGCCGGACAACCGGTAACCCATGCGGTCGGCCTCCGCCGAGACGCGGTAGGCCTCGCCGAGGAAAGTCGCGATGCCGGCATCTGTAAAATAATCGTCCTGCGGACCGAGCACCACGCGATAGGCTCCCGAGGATACACGCGGCGCGACAGTGGCGGTAAGGTCCGGCCCCTGCGGCTGTCCCCCGACCGGCACAACCTGACCAGGCCGGACCGGGACCCGGTCCATTCCGCCGAGGCCGCCGCGGAGATGGAACGATCGGCTGCCGAGATCCTGCCGGACGGCGCACCCGCCGCTGACGGCCAGCACCATGAAGGTGCCGAGCCTGGCGGGCCCCACCGAGACCGTCTGGCCGTCCAGCGCCGTGGCGCTCGTCAGGGCGGGAACGGCGTCGCCGTCAATTCTCAGGTCGGCGAGCGCACCGGCCAGCGCCACGCGCACCGGGCCGCCCTCGACCACGAAGGTGCCGCCGAGGACGGTGAACTCGATCGCCGCCTCGCCGGGAGCATTGCCGACAAGCATGTTGGCGACGGCCAGCGCCACCTTGTCCATCGCCCCTGCCGGCCCGACGCCATAGCGCTGGTAGCCGAACCGTCCGGCGTCCTGGATCGTGGTGCCGGCCCCGCAGTCCCTGACGAGAAGACGCATCATGACCGGACGAGCTCCGCCACTGGCTCTCCCGCAGCGGCGGCGCGGTCGAGTGCGCCCCATTCCCGCGCGGGAATTGGGTGGAAGACAACCTCGTCGCCGGCTCCGACCAGGAAGACCGGATCGCGATCCGGCATGAAGTTGCGCACAGGCGTGCGGCCGAGGAGATGCCAGCCCGAGGGCGCCTCCACCGAGGCGAACAGCGCCTGCACGCCGCCAATGGAGACAGTGCCGGCCGGTGTCTTCAGGCGCGGGCTGATGCGCCGCGGCAGCGCAATGGACGGGTCGGCGCCCGCGAGATAGCAGAACCCCGGCAGGAACCCGAGCATGGCGGCGCGGTAGGTGCGGCTGGAATGCCGGCGGACGACCTCCTCCGGCGTGAGGCCGTGGGCCCTGGCGACATCCTCGAGGTCGATGCCGAACTCGCCGCCATAGACGACGGGAATGGACCAGCGGCGCGGCGGTGCCCGGTCCGGCACCAGAACCGCAAGAATCTCATGGACCCTTTGCTCGAAGGCCGGCATGTCGATGACGAGGGGATCGACCTGGACGAGCACCGATCGATAGGTCGGCAGCGTCTCGACGACGCCGGGGATGGCGGCCGCCGTCAGGGCCTCGTCGAAGACGAGGCACAACGCATTGACCGCATCGTCGATCTCGGTGCCGAACTCGATCGTGACGGCGGTGTCGCCACACGGCAGGAAGCGCGGTTTGGGGCCACCCATGGCTCGCTTCCGTCTAGCCCGCCAGAAGGTTTGGCAGGAACATCACGATCTGCGGGAAGACCACGAGGGACATGGTGAAGATGACCATGATGAGAAGATAGGGCATCGTCACCTTGGCAAGATAGGACAGGCTGTCCCCGGTGATGCCCTGGATGACGAAGAGGTTGAACCCGACAGGCGGCGTGATCTGCGCCATCTCCACCACCAGCACGATGAAGACGCCGAACCAGATCGGATCGAAGCCGGCCATCTTGATGATCGGCAGCACGATCGGCAGGGTCATGACGATCATCGAGAAGCCGTCGAGGAAGCAGCCGAGCAACAGATAGAAGATCACCAGCGCGAACATGAGCTGGAACGGCGACAGGCCGAGGCTTTCGACGAAGGCCGCCACCTTGGCGGGAATGCCGAGGAAGGCGGCAGCGGAGCCGAGGATCGATGCGCCGAGCAGGATCAGCGCGATCATTGAGCAGGTAACGACCGAGCCGATGGCGATCTGGCGGATCGCCACCCAGGTCAGCGAGCGCTGGACCAGGGCCACAAGGGCGGCGCCGAGCACGCCGACGGCGGCGGCTTCCGATGGAGTCGCGATGCCCCCATACATCGAGCCGAGAACGCAGGCGATGAGAAACAGCGCGGGGGCGAGGTCCTTCAGCGAGGAGAACCGCTCGCCCCACGACAGGTTGCGCAAGGCCCGTTCGCTCTCGGGCACCAGGTCCTTGCGGATCGTCGTATGGATCATCACCCAGGACATGAACAAGCCGGCCAGCAGCAGGCCCGGAATGAGGCCTGCGGTGAACAGCTTGATGATCGAGACGTCGGCGAGAACACCGTAAATGATGAGGATGTTGGACGGCGGGATGAGGAAGCCGAGCGTGCCCGCTCCCGCCAGCGACCCGACGGCGATGTCGCGCGAATAGCCGCGCTTGAGGAGTTCGGTGAGCGCGATGCGACCGACGACCTGCGTCGTCGCCGCCGACGAGCCGGAGATCGCCGCGAAGATGGTGCAGCCGATGACGTTCACATGAATGAGCCGCCCCGGAAGGAGGCCGGCCCATGGTGCGAGGCCGGTAAACAGCGAGCGCGACAGGTTGGTGCGGAACAGAAGCTCGCCCATCAGGATGAACAGCGGCAGGGCCAGCAGTTCCTGGGTCGTCAGGATGTTCCACGAATACTGCGATACCAGCCGGTAGAGCGGGATGTCGCGGAAAATCGCCAGCAGGATGGTGCCGGTCACGCCCAGGGTCAGGCCGATCCACAGCCCGCCGGCCAGGAGGCCGAACAGGATGGCGAACATGACGATGACTTCGACGGCCATGGACGGCTCCGCTCGGCGAAAGAGGATCAGGACGACGCGAGGGCCGCTATTCGACGGGGTTCGACGCCCGCATGGACGGATCTTCCAGCGGCAGGTCGAGAGCGGCGCGGATGGTCCGTGCCAGGAACTGCAGGGTCAGCAGGGCGATACCGATGGTCACCAGGACCATGGGCGGCCACACGGCCGTGCCGGACGAGATCGACACCTGGCCCCGGGCGTAGGAACTCCAGGTGAACATCACCATGGAGACCGTCAGGTAGCTGGTCGCCGCGAAGGCGAAGGCCGAAGACAGGATCTCCAGCACCTTCTTCAGCCGCGGACCGGCATTGCCCACAACCAGCGTCACCCGGATATGACCGCCGCCGCGCAAGGTCATGGCGGCGCCAAAGGTGAAGGCGGCCGCCATGAGATAGGAGGAATATTCCCAGGCATTGGGAACCACCCCCGGTCCGATGCCAAGGAAGTTCGACGCCGCGCGGGCGATGATCTCCGACAACATCAGGCAGGTCAGCGCCAGAAGGCAGAGCGCGCCGATCCAGCCGTCGAGGCGGCCGAGGCGGTCGATGCCGTCCAGGAACCACCGGATACCCGATGGCGCCCCGGCATTGAGGTCGAGGTGGGGAGCCATCGGGCGATCCTCGTCAGGAACGCTTCACTTCGGCGAGGTAGGCCTCGATCGGGCCCTTCGCAGCCGGCACGCGCTTGATGTAGTCCTGCACCATGTTGGCGGTGCGGCGGCGCATGTCGGCCATCATCGGCGCCGGGATGTCGACCACCTCCATGCCGCCCTGCTTCAAACGGGCGAGGCTGTCCGTGTCGGCCCTCACCGACGTGGCCCAGAACTCCGGCTCGAGCTTCTTGGCGACCGCCTCGATGGCGGTGCGATGATTGGCGGGCAGCCTGTTCCAGGCGTCCATGTTGACGTTGACCATCTGGCAGGACCAGACGTGGTTGGTCGGATAGACGTACTTCAGGAACTCCCAGAACTTGCCGTCGACGCCGGAAACGGCCGAGGTTGAGACGCCCTGCACGGCGTTCGAGGCGAGTGCGGGAATGGTCTCGCCCCACGGAATGACGACGCCCGTCATGCCCAGCGCATTGACCATGTCCTGCGCGCCGCGATCCGGGCAGCGCACCTTCTGGCCGGCGAGACCCGCCAGCGTGTCCGCTTTCACCTTGAGGTGCAGGTACTGGGTCGGCCACGGCACGATGTAGAGGTTCTTCTGGTTGTTGTTCTGCACCACCCGCTCGAACACTGGGCGAATGTACTTGTGGTAGATGCGCAGTTCGTCGACGGAACCAACGAGGAAGGGAATGCCCTCGGCACCGAGGATCGGCTCGTCGCCGATCTGCTGGATGTTGAGAACGTCGGCGATCGGCACGAGGCCGTCGCGCACGGCGCGCAGGTGCTCCGGACCCTTGAAGCCGAGCTGGCCGCCGCTCTTGACGGTGATGTTCACCGCGCCGCCGGTGGCTGCCTTCACGTCCTCGGCGAACTTCTTGGCGTTGACCGTGTGGAAATTGCCGTCCGGCCAGACCGTCGAGAGGTCCCAGTTCGCGGCCTGGGCGCGCGCCACGGTCGGTGCGGCGAGAATGCTTGTTCCGGCGAGGCCGGCTACGAATTGACGACGATCGAACATGGCGGGACTCCTGGTTCCTGGCTCTGGATGCTCCGCCTGTCTCGGCGGCAAGGCTTGGCGCCCTTGTGGAGATTGGACCGCTGTTTGGCCATGTTGACAAGGCCGAAATCCGCATCGCGCGAACGACAGTTACGCGTAGCGAAAACGCCTGCCATGCCGCCGTGAGCCGGCGATCGTTGGCTAACGATCACGCAGGGCCGGCTATGTGTCAACATGATGTTGACGTTTTATCGTCGATTTCTCCACTTGATCTCGACATCGGGCCACGGCAATCTGTCAGGCCGTCCTAGTGCGCAGGTTTCGAGGTCTGCCGATGACCCCTCCGTCCATGCTTGGCCCGATCGTATCTTCCGCGCATCTGGCCTCGGGTGACTTGCCGGCGCTGTCCGAATTCGAGTTCGGCATGATGATGGTCAGCCATGCCTTTCATCGCTGGACCGTGCGATGCGCGGCCGCCGGCGGCGCGCCGGGGCTGTCGGCGCTTGAGAACATGATCCTGCACACGGTCTATCACCGCGGTCGTCCGAAGCGGCTCGCCGACATCGCGCTCGTCCTCAATGTCGAGGACATGCACCTCGTCACCTATGCGGTGAAGAAGCTCGAGAAGGCTGGTCTCGTGAAGGGCGAGAAGATCGGCAAGGAAAAGGCGGTGTCGGTGACGAAGAAGGGGGCCGAGGCCGTCATGCGCTACCGTGAGGTCCGCGAAGCCCTGCTGATCCAGAGCGTCAAGGCCTTCGGCACAGAGCCCGCCGTGCTCAGCCGCATCGCCACCGAAATGCGCGCGCTCTCCGGTCTTTACGACCAGGCGGCGCGGGCCGCCGCCAGCCTCTGAGGCGACCGGCCCGGTCCGCGCGTCGCCGATCAACCGCCGTAGGCCTTGGCGCCCTTCGCACTGACGAGGCCCTCGCCGACGTCCTTCGCCAGAGCGGCGCGGTCGCGCTTGGCCGGATCGCCGATTCCGGCGCCGCCCGGCGTCATCACCACCAGCCTGTCGTCCGGCGGGATCAACTGGAAGCCCTTCCCCTTGAGGACCGCGCCCGATTTCAGCGACACCGCGCCGGGAGCGCCGTCCCGGCCGCCATCGCGTCCGCGCGGGGGATGATCGATCCGGTCATAGGCCGCCAGCAGGTCGAAGGGTTTGCCGATGCGGCTACCGACCTCGATGACCTGGCCGAGGCCGCCGCGCGTCGTTCCGGCGCCGCCGGAATCCTCGCGGAACTCCTTGCGCCAGAAGATCAGCGGCGTAATGGACTCGGCGATCTCGACCGGCGTTCCCTTGACGCCCGAGGGATAGGCGGTGGCGGAGAGGCCATCCTTCATCGGGCGCGCGCCCGTGCCCCCGTTCGACGTCACCGCCATCATGAACCCGTAGTTGCCCAGGCCCTCCTCGTCGGTCTGGCCGCGCACATTGAGGTTCCACAGGCACGAGGTGCCCTCGGCCGGAACGCGGTCCGGGATCGCGTGGCGAAGGGCGCCGAAGACCACGTCGGGCAGCATCTGGCCGATGATGTGACGCGAGGCGACCGGTTTCGGCTTCAGCGCATGGACGATCGAGTTCTCCGGCGCCGACACGGTCAGCGGCGCGAGCGAACCGGCATTGTTGGGGATGTCCTTGCCGACGATGCAGGCGAGCCCGAAGACCGTGTAGGCGGTCGTGTAGGCCAGCGGCACGTTGATGCCGCGCTTCGAGGCCTCGCCCGTGCCGGTATAGTCGACGTGGATGCCCTTCTTGGTGACCTCGACGGTGCAGGCCAGCGTCACCGGCTCGTCGTAGCCGTCCACCGTC
>CAZEZD010000161.1:0-6700 GCA_964516115.1 uncultured Hyphomicrobiales bacterium | reverse complement strand
CCGCACCGAGCGGCGCGGCAACGAGATGGTCTCGTTCTACGACCGGCCGGGCGGCATACGCGTCATCACGGTGACCGACGACAACGGCCAGCTCGTCCGCCGCATCCGCCGCTATCCCGACGGTCGCGAGGTCATTCTCATCGACAATTCCTTCAGGCCCCGCGCACGGACGTTCGAGGATCAGATCATCGTGCTTCCGCCGCCGCAATATTCCATGGCGCGCGAACGCTACATCGTCGATGCCGGTGTCGCGGACGAGGACCTGATTTACGAGACGCTGACAGCGCCTCCCGTGCAGCGGCCGCCGCGGCGCTATACGCTGGACGAAGTGCGTCACAGCCCCACGGTGCGCGCCTATACGCGCAGCGTCGACGTCGACACGATCAATTTCGATCTCGGTTCCTGGGAGGTGAAGCCTGATCAGGTGAGCCGCCTCGACAAGATTGCCGCGGCGCTCGGAAGGGCCATCACGGCCAATCCGAACGAGGTGTTCCTGATCGAAGGCCATACGGACCTCGTCGGCAACGACGTGGACAACCTGTCGCTGTCGGATCGTCGCGCCCAGGCGGTCGCCGCGGTGCTGACGCAGTCCTACAACATCCCGCCGGAAAACCTGACGACGCAGGGCTATGGCGAGCAGTATCCGAAGGTTCAGACGGAAGCTGCCTCGCGCGAGAACCGGCGCGTGACGCTGCGCCGGGTGACGGAACTGCTCAACCAGCAGAACACGCAGGCACCGCAACAGTAAGCGGCGATGCGACCTGGATGAACGGGACGGGCGCCATCCGGCGCCCGTTTCGCGTCATGGGCGGTGAAGATGCAGGCCGATCAGGGTCTCGTGCGCCTGGAAGCCGAGGCGGGCATAGAGGTTCAGCACGCCCAGATTGGCCGCTGAGATCACGGTCTCGACGCGCCGGACGCTGTCCTGCCTCAGCCGGCCGAGGACAGCGCTCCAGAAAGGATAGGCGAGGACGGCCTGCTCCGGCCGCGTGCCGCCGAGGACGAGCTCGGCCGTGCCGTCCTCGACCCTGAAGGCCAGGAACGCGCCCGGCCTCTCTCCGACATCGGAGACCAGCACCCGGGCCTTGCCGGCGAGCAGGCCCTCCATCCAGTCGATCTGGCGGCGGCGGTTGACCTCGGGGTCGATGGCGGGGTCTTCGGCGAAGCGACCATAGCGGAACGTGCCGGCGGCCTGCTCGATCAGCGCCGGGGCATCTTCGGGACGCGCCTCGCGCAGCGCCATCGCGCGTCCGGTTGCGGGCAGCGCGAAGCGGGCGAGATTGGCATAGCGCAGGCGCAGCACCGTCTCGACATAGCGGAAGCCGGCCGTCTGCAGCCGGGATATGGCGACGCGGCGCTCGGCCGAGAGACGCACGGTGATGAGACCGGCCCGATGCTCCCGGCAGATGTCATCGAATGCTTGGAAGAGGTCATCGTCGGTGCCGATTCCCTGTTCGGTCGCCAGCGCCAGGGAGACGATGTCGAGGGTCGGGCGGCCAAGGGCGCGGGCATCCCATGGCGTGTCGCGCAAGACCATCTGCGCACCGCCTTCGCCAACCAGTGCGATGGTCATGTCAGGGCGGCGTGCGCCGGAACGCCGCGTGCAGGTCGAGCACCAGGTCGTTCGGGCCGACGATCCCCGGCGGTGGCGGCTGCACGAGGGCGAAGGCCTTCGGCGTATCGGAGGCGGCGCGCGGATCGCGGCGCCGGATGATCGCCGCGCGGATCGCGGGGTTGAGGCTTTCCAGCGTGTCGTCGGCGATGAGGTCGTCGAGGACAAGGAGAGGGCGCGCCTGCGCCCGCGCCTCGGCAACGAGCGTCTCGATGGCGCAGAGACCCGATACCACCGGCCGCATGTCGGGATGACAGCCGGGCTGCCCATAGGCCCGGACGCGCCGGTCGAGATGATAGGCATGGCTCCAGTTACCGGCCTGGACATGCAGGTTGATGGCGACCTGCATCCGCTTCAGCGTGAAGTCTTGGAAGCGCCGCAGCAGGGTGGCCGACTGCACAGGGTCGGCGAGCGGCGCCGGCTCGATGAAGGAGGCGAAGAACTCGATGCCGCCGCGGAAGCGGTCCCAGCCGTCCATCGTCTCGCCGTTGCCGGAATGGTTGACGCCGCCCTTGGAGATGGCGGTGACGCGGGCGAAGGGGCGCGGCGCGAACAGGACCGAGCCGACGGTCAGCGCGCGGGCGAGGTGGGCGAAGTAGTGGAAGACGAAGCCGGTCACCGGCTCGATTACGTCATGGACGACATCGGTGCGGATGATGAACCATTCCGGGAAGATGTGGTGATCGAGGAGATAGTCGAGGCAGCGGGCGTGCTCGCCCTGCCGGAATGTCCGCTCGCCGTCGATGCGGTAGAAGGTACCGATCTCCGCATTGTCGCGGGTCTCGTCGATGAGCATCCACGGCGCCTGGATCATCACGAGGTCTGGATCGGCAGAGAGGCGGCCGAGATAGTCGATGACGACGTCGGGCACCAGCAGGTCGTCGTCGCCCACCCAGATCGCGAATTCGCCGCGCGCCTGACGCCAGCTGTAGAGGAAGTTGCCGTAGGCGCCGATGTTCTCGGTCTGGCGGACCGAGCGGATGCGCGGATCGTCCTTGCTCCAGCGGGCCACGATCTCTGGCGTGTCGTCTGTCGAGCAGTTGTCCGAGACGAGGATCTCGAAGTCGATGCCGCGGGCCGTGAAGGCATCGATGTGATGGCTGAAGAAGCGGTCGAGATACTGGGCACGGTTGTAGGTCGGCAGCGCGATGGTGACGAGCGGGCGCGTCGCCGGAGCGACGGCGGGCGGCGTCAGGGCGGCGGCGCTGGCGGGCATGGCGGGTCCGATCGTCAGGCGGCGCGGCGGGCGTGCCGCGCGAGAATGGATTTCAGCGAGCGCGACACCCACGCGGCGACGTCGCGGGTGACGTTGTAGCCGCTCGGCAGGTTGATGCCCGTCGGCGAGATCGCATAGGCGTTGGGATTTCGCGCTGGCGCTCCCGCGGCCGAGGGCTGGCTGCGGAAGGCAGGCTGCCAGCTGAGGGGATAGAAGAAGGGCCGGGTGTCGATGCCGTCGGCGCCCATTTCGGCCGCCACCTGCTGCTTGAGGAGGCCGAGGGCGGGGTCGAGCACCGCCGTGACCATCCAGTAGGAGTTGAACACCTGCGGCGGCTCGGCGTTGAGCGTCAGGCCGGGGACCCCGGAGAGTTCCTCCGCATAGAAGGCGAAGATGTCGCGTTTCAGCACGATGAGCTCGTCGAGGCGCTCCATCTGGGCGATGCCCATCGCGGCCTGCATCGACGACATGCGGTACTTGAAGCCGACCTCCTCGGTGATCAGCGCGCGCGAGGTCGGATGGCGGCCCTGGTCGCGCAGGATGTTGACGCGCTCGGCGAGCGCATCGTCGTCGGTGACCAGCATGCCGCCCTCGCCGGTGGTCACCGTCTTGGAACCGTGGAAGGAGAAGACGGAGGCGCGGCCGAAGGAGCCGGCCGGCTTGCCGCGATAGCGCGAGCCGATGGCCTCCGCCGCGTCCTCGATCAGGATGATGCCGGCGTCGCGGGCGATCGCCTCGAGGCGCGCCCAGTCCGCCATGCCGCCGTAGAGGTCGACCACGATGGCGGCCTTCGTGCGCGGCGTGATGGCGGCGGCGAAGCTCGCCGGCGACATGCACCAGGTCACGGGGTCGATGTCGCAGAAGACCGGGGTGGCGCCGACCTGCACGATGGGGGAGGCGGTGGCGACCCAGGTGCACTCGGGAACGATCACCTCGTCGCCGGGGCCGATGTTCAGGCCGGCGATGGCGAGGTGGATGGCCGAAGTGCAATGGGCGAGCGAGATGGCGTGCTTGCGGCCGGTCTGCTCGGCGACCATGGCCTCGAAACGCAGGTTGTAGGCGGCATGATTGGCGAACCAGGCGTTCCTTGCCGCATCGGCGACGAGGTCAATCTCGCGCTGGGTGATGGAGGGGCCGGCGACCGGGACGCGCTCGCGCGCGGCGGTGAGCGGCGCGGTGTCGGGCAGGCCCTTCCAGGTGAGGTCTGCGGCCAGCGCGCCCTTCTCCATCAGGTGCTTCAGGCGGGCGAGGCGGACATAGCGCTGCCCCGTGAGGTCGGCGGCGGAGGTCCGTCCGGCCATGGCGGCAACCAATTCCTTCGCCCCCGAGGCCGCCGTGTGGAGGAAGCGGAAGTCCGGAAAGGCGCGGGCGAATTTCGAGAAGTCGACCCGGTACGAGCGCGGGTCGATGGTGTTGCCCTCGGCGAAGGTGACCTTCGAACCCGGAACGGCCTCGGCGACGATGGCGGCGATGTCGCGGACGAAGTGGTTCTCGCCGTTCTGGCCGATGTTGAAAGCCTCGCCCCTGACCGCGGCCGGATCAGCCGCGAGAATCGCGGCGGCAGCGCGGGCGAGGTCGCGGACGTGAAGGAGCGGCCGCCAGGCGAGACCGCTCGACAGCAGCTTCACCTCGCCGGTGGACAGCGCCGAACAGACGAGACTGTTCAGGACGAGATCGGTGCGCACCCGGGGCGACAGGCCGTAGCAGGTGGCGTTGCGCATGAAGGTCGGGGCGAAGCTCGCGTCGGCGAGTGCGAGCAGGCCCGTTTCGGAGTCCACCTTGCTCGACGCGTAAGCCGTCAACGGATTGACCGGCGCTGTCTCGTCGAGCAGCAGGTCGGGATTGCCGGCACCGTAGATCGAGCAGGACGAGGCGAAGATAAAGCGGGAGACGCCTGCGGCCTTGGCCATCGTCGCCAGCGCAACCGTCGCGTCGCGGTTGATGGCGGCGGTGAGTTCCGGGGCGAGGTCGCCCATGGGGTCGTTGGAGAGCGCGGCGAGATGGAGGATGGCGTCGAAGCCGGCGAGGTCCTGCGCCGTCACATGGCGCACGTCCTTGGCTATGACGCGCGGCGGATCGGCCGGTTCCATGCCCTCCGTGTGGCAGGGTGCGAAGTAGCCGGTGTCGAGGCCGGTGACCTTGTGCCCGGCCTCGGCGAGGACTGCCGTGGCAACCGAGCCGACATAGCCGGCATGGCCGGTGATCAGAACCTTCATCTCAGCCTCATGCCGCCGCCGCCGAGCGGACAGGCTCGTCGGTCCACGTCTTCCACGGCGCCTTGCCGCTGTCCCACAGGCCCTGCAGCAGGCGCAGTTCGCGCAGGGTGTCGACGCATTGCCAGAAGCCCTCGTGCCGGTAGGCGCCGAGCCTGCCCTCGCGGGCGAGCCGTTCGTAGAGAGCGACTTCCAGTGAGCCGTCGTCGCCGTCGAGGGCGAGATAGTCGAAGACCCCGGGCTCGAAGACGGCGAAGCCGCCATTGATCCAGCCCTCGCCGGTCTGCGGCTTCTCGACGAAGCCGGCGACGTCCTCGCCGTCAAAACGGATGCCGCCGAAGCGGGCAGGGGGGTGGACGGCGGTGATGGTCGCAAGGTGCCCCTGGGCGCGATGCTGGGCGATCACTGCATCGATGGAGACGTCGGAGACGCCGTCTCCGTAGGTGACGAGGAACGGCGCGCCGTCGAGATGGGGTTTGAGCCGCAGGATGCGTCCGCCCGTATTGGTGTCGAGGCCGGTGTTGACGATCCTGACACGCCAGTTGTCGAAGGCGGGCCCCGACCGCAGCACCCTGCCGCGGCGGGTATCGACCATGAGGTCGCCGGCCATGCGGACCTCGTCGAGGAAGAAGCGCTTGATGACGTCGGCTTTGTAGCCGCCGGCGATGATGAAGTCGTCGAAGCCCTGCGCCGCGTAGTGGCGCATGATGTGCCAGAGGATCGGCCGCCCGCCGACGTCGACCATCGGCTTCGGCTTCACGTCGGTTTCTTCGGAGATCCTGGTTCCGCGTCCACCCGCGAGAATGACCACCCGCATCTTGTCGCCCCTGGCCCGCACCGGGATTGGAGCATGGGCGGTTATGGTAAACGGATGGTAAAGGATCGGAGCGGTCCGGACGCCGTTGCCGTCAGGTCTGGGAGACCGTGTCGCGGCGCGCCAGGGCGAGTTCCATGAGGGCGCCCTCCCGCTCGACGATCATGCGGGCGTGGTCGAGGGCGACGGCGTAGTCGCCGTCGAACAGCGCGAACTGCATACCGATGACGAGGGGACGGGCGCTCGGCATTGCCTCGAGGATGAGAGCGACACGGGCGGCGAGATCGGCGTGATCGACGGCATCGAAGCCCTTCAGCAGGATCTCCTGCACCAGAAAGGCGATGCTCTTGCCGATGGTGTCGATCTCCTCGACGCGGAGGAGAAGGCCGAGTTCCCGGACCTCGGACGTCGCCACGCCGGAGGGAAGAGGCAGTGTCCCGTTGTCCTGTCCCGCCATGAATCACCTCCCTCGCCCGTGACCCTTAAGTAATTTGTCAAGGTTAACAATTCCTAAATAAAGTAGAATTCGTGTTGTGTTTACCATCACTTTGAAGTCTTGAAAGCTCACCAAAGAAAAAAGCCTTTTTTAATCGCCGAAAGCCACAGTCGGTGTGCCTTCGAGAACTGAAGGCCCTCCCAGAATGCGGAGGCGTCATCGTCTACCCCTCAGAAGCAGGGGTCCCTAGGAAAGGGTACTACAATGTCTGACATCACCATCTCGCGCGGCGTTCGCTCCAACCTTCTCTCCCTGCAGAACATCGCGTCGCAGCGTGAGACGATCCAGGGCCGCCTCGCCTCGGGCAAGAAGGTCAACTCGGCCCTCGACAACCCGACCAACTTCTTCA
>CAZEZD010000160.1:0-6719 GCA_964516115.1 uncultured Hyphomicrobiales bacterium | reverse complement strand
GGAAATCGAGGCGATCGATCTCGACCAGGGCTTCCTCATCATCGAGGACCTCGGCAGCGACGGCGTCGTCAAGGATGGAGCGCCTGTCGCCGAGCGCTACATGGCGGCGGTCGATGCGCTGGCCCTCATCCATGCCCGGCCACGGCCGGCGACCCTCGGCACGCCGAAGGGCGCCTATACCCTGCCGCCCTACGACCGCGACGCCCTGACCATCGAGGTTGAACTGCTCCTCGACTGGTATCTGCCGATGAAGGATGCGCGCATCCCGGCGAGCGAGAAGTACGTCTTCCTGCAGCGCTGGGCCGAACTGTTCGACGAGGTGGCCGGCTCGCCCCAGACCTGGGTGCTGCGCGACTTCCACTCGCCCAACCTCATCTGGCTCGCCGAACGGGAGGGCGTCGAGCGCGTCGGGCTCATCGACTTCCAGGACGCGGTGATGGGGCCCGCGGCCTATGACGTCGCCTCGCTCCTGCAGGATGCCCGCGTCACGGTTGCCGAGGAGCTCGAGCTGCAGCTGCTGTCGCGCTATGCGGCCGCCCGCAGGGCCGACGACCCAGGCTTCGACATGGCCGCGTTCGCCCGCCTCTACGCCATCATGGGGGCACAGCGGGCGACGAAGATCCTCGGCATCTTCGCCCGCCTCGACAAGCGCGACGGCAAGCCGCAATACCTCGCCCACCTGCCGCGCATCTGGGCCTATCTGCAGCGCTGCCTCTCCCATCCTGCGCTCGCCAAGGTGAAGCGCTGGGTCGACGACCGCGTGCCGCCGCCGTGAGCGCCATCGACACGGCCATGGTGCTGGCGGCGGGCCTCGGCACGCGCATGCGGCCGATCACCGACCGCATCCCGAAGCCGCTGGTGGAAGTGGCCGGCAAGACGCTTCTCGACCATGTGCTCGATCCGCTCGCCGAGGCCGGGGTGACGCGCGCCGTCGTCAACGTCCACCACCTCGCGGACCAGATCGAGGCCGCGATCGCCGGGCGCACCCGACCCGCCATCGTCATCTCCGACGAGCGCCGGGCGATCCTCGATTCCGGCGGCGGCGTCGCCCGCGCCCTGCCGCATCTCGGCGAAACCTTCCTCATCCGCAACGCCGATTCCTTCTGGACAGACCGCGGCCGCTCCAATCTGACGCGGATGATCGAGGCCTTCGATCCCGCCCGCATGGACACCCTCCTGCTGCTCGCGACACTCGAGGGGAGCGTCGGCTTCGACGGGCCGGGCGATTTCTTCCGTGATGCCGAGGGCCGCCTGACCCGCCGCGGCGCGGCACCGCGCGCGCCCTTCGCCTATGCGGGAGCGGCGATCATGCGGAAGAGCGACTTTGCCGGCCGCACGGATGGCGAGGTGTTCTCCCTCAACGCCCTCTGGAGCGCCTCACTGGCACAGGGCCGGCTCTTCGGCCTGGTGCTTGACGGACTGTGGCTGCACGTCGGCACGGCGGACGCCATCGGCGAGGCCGAGCGGGCGATGGCCGGGGTGAAGTGCTAAACAGCCCCTCACCCTTCCCTCTCCCCGCAAGCGGGGAGAGGGTTCCAATGGCCGAAGCGTTTGTCACGGAGCAGCGGATGCTGAGCAGGCTCATGCTCGATCCAAAGATTTTAACATAAGTTTGTTCCCGTATTGCGCGAATAGCCGATGGACGCGACGCTGGAGTTCCCCTCTCCCCGCCTGCGGGGAGAGGGAAGGGTGAGGGGCAACGCCATGCCGCTTCGCTTCCGGGGGCCTTCGCCGTTCACCACTGGCCGCGCACGCCAGCTTCGTCGTGTCTCCACGGAGGCCGAGAAGCGCCTGTGGAACCAGCTCAAGGATCGGCGCCTCGCGGGCCGCAAGTTTGTTCGGCAGGAACCGATCGGCCCTTACTTCGCAGATTTCGTCTGCCGTGAGATGAAACTCGTCATCGAGGTCGATGGCGGCCAGCATAGCGAGTCGGCCCATGATCTCCGGCGCGATGCTTTCCTGAGATCGCAAGGCTTCGAAGTTGTCCGCTTCTGGAACGCCGATGTCTTGGGCGCCATGGACGCCGTGCTCGCGACGATCCTCAAGCACCTGCCACGTGCAGGAGAGGATCGCTGAACGGTCGCACGCAGACCCGGCCTACCCTTCCCTTTTCCCTCCCGCGGGTGTAAGTGCCCGCCTCCTTTTCAGCTTCCACCCGGTCCGATCCCGGGAGAAGGACAGGAGACCCATGGCCAAGCGTTTCGAAACGGGCTCCGGCCCGTCCCAGCGGCAGTTGCGCGTCGGCGAGTTGATGCGTCATGCCCTCGCCGAGGTTCTCGCCCGCGGCGAGGTCCACGATCCCGTGCTGCAGAAGCACGTCGTCACCGTGCCGGAGGTGCGGATGTCGCCGGACCTCAAGATCGCCACCTGCTTCGTCATGCCGCTCGGCGGCAAGGACCAGCAGGAGGTGATCCAGGCGCTCGCCCGCAACAAGCGCTACCTGCGCGGCGAGCTCGCCCACCGGACCAACCTGAAGTTCGCCCCCGACCTGCGCTTCCGCATCGACGGCTCCTTCGAGGAGGGCTCGCGCATCGACCGGCTGCTGGACAGCGACGTGGTGCGCCGGGACATCGACAAGGAGGACGGCGCGTGAACCAGCCCCGTTCGAAGAAGATCGACGTCCACGGCTGGATCGTCCTCGACAAGGATCTCGACCAGACCTCGACCCATGCGGTGTCGCAGGTCCGCCGCCTGTTCAACGCCAGGAAGGGCGGCCATGCCGGCACGCTCGACCCGCGCGCCACCGGCATCCTCCCCATCGCGCTCGGCGAGGCAACGAAAACCGTTCCCTTCGTCATGGACGGGCGCAAGACCTATCGCTTCACCGTGGCCTGGGGCGCCGAGACCGCGACCGACGACACCGAGGGCGAGGTGACGGCCCGCTCCGACCTCAGGCCGACGCGGGAGGCGGTCGAGGCGCTGCTGCCGCGCTACACCGGCACGATCATGCAGGTGCCGCCGAAGTTCTCCGCCATCAAGGTGGACGGCGAACGCGCCTACGACCTCGCCCGCGACGGCGAGGAGGTGACGCTGGAGGCCCGCCCGATCACGGTGGACAGCCTGCGCCTCACCGCCTTCTCGCCGGACGCCGCCGAGTTCGAGGCCGAATGCGGCAAGGGCACCTATGTCCGGGCGATCGCCCGCGACCTCGGCCGCGACCTCGCCTGCCTCGGCCATGTGACGGCGCTCCGCCGCACCCGCGTCGGTCCCTTCGGCGAGGACGACACCGTGACGCTGGAGGAGCTGAGCGAGCTCGCCGACGGGAAGATCGCCGGCCAGACGCTGGAAGACGCCCTCCTGCCGGTAGAGGCCGCGCTGGCCGAGGTGCCAGAGGTGAAGGTCACCCGCGACATCGCTGCCCGGCTGATGCGCGGCCAGAGCACCATCCTGCGCGGCCGCGACGCCCCGGTGGAGGGCGCAGCCTGGGCCTCGGCCGGGGGCGAACCCATCGCCCTCTGCGAGGTGGAACGCGGCGAACTCGTGCCGAAACGGGTCTTCGTCTTCGCGCCCTGACGTCGCCCGGAGCGTTTTGATGCACAGGCACGTTGACGCGCCCCGCCCGGCTCGCTAAGAGAGCCGCCTTCGCCCAGATGGCGGAATTGGTAGACGCACTGCTTTCAGGTAGCAGCGCCGCGAGGCGTGGAGGTTCGAGTCCTCTTCTGGGCACCAATTTCATGTTTCAGACGATCAAAGATCGTCCAGAAACCCGCAGAAAAGCCCGGTTCGCCGGGCTTTTTTGTTGCCTGGTGGTCCTGCTGGGTCCGACGCCAGCCGGTTGCATCCAACCGATTTGTTGGTATCCGATGTGGTCATTGGGCGAAAATCCCAACACGGCCAGCCGGCGGATGCCAAAACAGCACGTCGCTCAGCCTCCGGCTGAAACGTCCCAAGCCTTCCTCAACTCCGCGCTGTCGGCTCCGCCGTCGACGGTCCCGCCCCTCAACCAAACAGCTTGGCTGCCTTGTCGCTGCGCACGATCAACACGGCGCAAGTGGCGTGGCGGGCGATGGCGGCAGCGGAAGAGCCCAGGAGATAGCTCGCCATGGAGCGCCGGTGCGCGCCGACAACGATGAGGTCGGCTCCCCAGGACTTCGCCTCGTCGAGCACCTCGTCATGGACCGACCCCATGCGGCTCGCCGTCGAGACACGGTCGGCGGGCAGCGCCACCGTCGTGGCCGCCGCCTCCAGGCCGGCATTCGAATGGGCCTCGAGCTTCGCGTAATAGTCGTGCGGCACAGAGTCGAGTGAGCCGGTCGGCAGGATCGCGCGCACATGCACGAGCCTGATCTCGCCGTCATAGGTCTTCGCGAGTTCGGTCGCGGCCATCACGCCGGGTGCTGCGACTTCCGGCTCGTGGATGTCGACGGGCACGAGGATTTTCTTGAACATGGCGCGTCTCCTGCGTCTTTAGCCGACATTGACCAGAATATCGTCTCTTCAGGCCAAGAATGATGTCGGGTACCGCCATTGGCAAGTCGGTTCCCGCCTTAAAGGCTTGGCGCACTTGCATCGAAATCTCCAGGGATTTCCGCGCAGATGGGGCCGTCGCCGCCCAAGTCCGCGACAGAGACTCCACATCAGGGCGCCTGACGTCTCATTTCAGGGTATTTATCGTTTTCCAACACGAGATGGTATGGCAGCCGTGGCGCCTCGTCTGGCACCACTTTCTAGCGCCCGCATGTCGATCCGGCATGCGGGCGTTGTTGTCTCGACGGCACGATACAATTTGCATTTCCAGCACGAGGAACCTTCCGGGATACCGTTCGTTATCGGTGTCCTGACCATCGGGAGGACCCCATGAAATATCTGTCGCTCGGCGCGCTTGCCGCCACACTTCTCTTCGCCACCCCGTCATTCGCACAGGACCTGCGCATCCGCGCCGGCGAGGGCGGCATCTCGGTGCGCGCCGGTGAGGACCGTCCGGGCTATCGCCGCGGCCGTGGCCCCGACCGCGAAATCGTCCGCGAGCGCCGTGGTCCCGACCGCGTCGTCATTCGCGAGGGCCGCTCGGAGCGTTACGGCCGCAGCCGCGAGCGTTGCCGGGACATCACCGTGCGCTCAGAGCGCCCGAACGGCACCGTCGTCATCCGCCGCGAGCGCCGCTGCAGCTGACCTCGACCCTGATTCGGCCATGCCGGCGAAGGCGCTCCCGCAAGGGGGCGCCTTTTCCCTTGAGCATCGCGGAATGTCAGGGTTCGGGGTCCGGCGCCACGATGAAGCGCACGCCGATATTCGCGCCGTCACGCCAGACCACGGCGCAGTGCCGGAGCGCCTGACGTCCGACGGCGAGCCTCAGCAGGAATTCGTCGGGAACAAGCTCCGGTTCCCGCGCCACCAGCCGCGCCCCTGTCTGTGACACGTCGAGGAGGGTGCAGGGGATTTCCGTCCCGTCGGCAAGGCTTTCGATCCGCGCCGTGTAGCGCAGATCCTGGCGGCGGCCGCCGGCGCGCCGGTCTTTGATGCTGGATCGTCGATCACTGGCCATCGCGGCGCCGCCACCTCACAGAACGGCGGTGATCATCGCAGCGTCGGGTTGCGAAAATATTGACGTAACGGAAGGTGAGCCTCAGCCGGCGGAGAGGCGCTCGATATCGGCGCCGCAGGCTGCGAGCTTGGTCTCCAGGCGCTCGAACCCGCGGTCAAGATGATAGACCCGGCTGACGGTGGTCTCGCCCTGCGCCGCCAGCGCGGCGATCACCAGCGACACCGAGGCGCGCAGGTCGGTCGCCATGACCGGGGCGCCCTTCAGCGTCTCCACACCCTCGATCGTCGCGGTCTGCCCGTCGAGGTGGATATGCGCGCCGAGCCGGGCAAGCTCCTGCACGTGCATGAAGCGGTTCTCGAAGATCGTCTCGGTGATGCGCGAGGAGCCCTTGGCACGCGTCATCAGGCCCATGAGCTGGGCCTGCAGGTCGGTCGGGAAGCCCGGATAGGGCTCCGTCGTCACCGTCACCGGCTCGAGGCCGTGGCCGTTGCGCTTCACGCGGATGCCCTCGTTGGTCGAGGAGATCTCCGCGCCCGCCTCGGCGAGCACATCGAGGGCGGACTGCAACAGTTCGGGACGGGCGCCCTCCAGCAGCACGTCGCCGCCGGCCATGGCCACGCACATGGCATAGGTGCCGGTCTCGATGCGGTCGGCGACCACCGCGTGGTGCGCACCGCGCAGGCGCGACACGCCGGTGATCTCGATGGTGGAGGAGCCGTGGCCGCGGATCCGCGCGCCCATCTTCACCAGGCAGTCGGCAAGGTCGACGATCTCCGGCTCGCGCGCCGCATTGTGGATGACCGTGGTGCCGTCGGCGAGGGCGGCGGCCATCAGCGCCACATGGGTGCCGCCGACCGTCACCTTGGGGAAATCGATCTCGGCGCCCTTCAGGCCCTTCTCGGCGGAGACGACGGCATAGCCGGCATCGATGTCGATCCTCGCGCCGAGGCGCTCCAGCGCCATCAGGAGGAGGTCCACGGGGCGCGTGCCGATGGCGCAGCCACCGGGCAGCGAGACCCTGGCGCGTCCCATGCGGGCGAGCAGCGGCGCGATGACCCAGAAGCTCGCGCGCATGGTGGAGACCAGCTCGTAGGGCGCCGTGGTATCGACGATGGAGCGGGCGTTGAGGCGCACGGTCTGGCCGGTGAGCACCTCGTCGCCGTTGCGCTTGCCGGCGACGGTGACGTCGACGCCGTGATTGCCGAGGATGCGGGCGAGGTTCGACACGTCGGAG
>CAZEZD010000159.1:0-6788 GCA_964516115.1 uncultured Hyphomicrobiales bacterium | reverse complement strand
GTTCAAGCGCTTCGCCGACGTCGATTCCATCGACCTGGAGATCGACACCGAGGACGCCGACAAGTTCATCGATGCGGTGCGCTATCTCGGCCCGTCCTTCGGCGGCATCAATCTCGAGGACATCAAGGCCCCCGAGTGCTTCATCATCGAGCAGCGCCTGCAGGAACTCATGGACATCCCGGTGTTCCATGACGACCAGCACGGAACGGCGATCATCGCCGCCGCCGGACTGATCAATGCCATGGATATTACCGGCCGCGACATCAAGACGACGCGGCTGGTCGTCAACGGCGCCGGCGCAGCCGGCATCGCCTGCGTCGAGCTCCTGAAGGCCATGGGCTTCACGCCCGACAACGTGATGCTCTGCGACACCAAGGGCACCATCTGGCGCGGCCGGACCGAGGGCATGAACCAGTGGAAGTCCGGCCATGCCGTGACCACGGACGCCCGAACGCTGGCGGAGGCGGTCAAGGGTGCCGACGTCTTCTTCGGCCTGTCGGTGAAGGGCGCGCTGACGCCCGAGATGGTCATGACCATGGCGCCGAAGCCGATCATCTTCGCCATGGCCAACCCCGACCCGGAGATCACCCCGGAGGAGGTCCATGCGGTGCGCACCGACGCCATTGTCGCCACCGGCCGCTCGGACTATCCGAACCAGGTGAACAACGTCCTCGGCTTCCCCTTCCTGTTCCGTGGCGCCCTCGATGTGCGCGCCACCCAGATCAACATGGAGATGAAGATCGCCGCTGCGGAGGCGCTTGCCGCCCTCGCGCGCGAGGACGTGCCGGACGACGTCGCCGCCGCCTATGGCGGGGGCCGGCCGAAATACGGGCCGGAATACATCATCCCCGTGCCATTCGACCCGCGCCTGATGATCGCCGTCCCGACCGCTGTCGCCCAGGCGGCGATGGAGACCGGCGTCGCCCGCCGTCCCATCGTCGACATGGCCGGATACAAGGCCCAGCTCACCGCGCGCCTCAATCCGGTCGCCGGCGTCCTCGCCCGCATCTTCGAACGCGCCCGCCGCCAGCCGCGCCGCGTCGTCTTCGCCGAGGGCGAGGAGGAGCAGGTGATCCGCGCCGCCCAGAGCTTCGTCAACCAGGGCCTCGGCACGGCGATCCTCGTCGGCCGCGAGGACCGCGTCCGCGCCACGGCCCAGGCCGCCGGCATCGACCTGAAGGACGGCATCGAGATCGCCAATGCCCGGCTGTCGACGCGCAATGCCGACTACGCGAATCAGCTCTACGAGCGCCTGCAGCGCGAGGGATACCTGTTCCGCGACTGCCAGCGCATGGTCAACCAGGACCGCAACGTCTTCGGCGCCGCCATGGTGGAAGCCGGCGATGCTGACGGCATGGTCACCGGCGTCACCCGCAACTACTCCTCGGCCCTTGAGGAAGTGCGGCGCGTCATCGACGTGAAGCCAGGGCACCGGCTCATTGGCGTCTCGATCGTGCTCTCGCGCGGGCGCACGGTGCTGGTGGCCGACACCGCCATCACCGAGATGCCGTCGGCGGTCGATCTCGCGGAGATCGCGATCGAGGCGGCGCATGCCGCCCGCCGGCTCGGCACAGAGCCGCGCGTCGCGCTTCTCGCCTTCTCCAATTTCGGACAGCCGAGGGGCGAGCGCTCGGAGAAGGTCATCGAGGCCGTGAAGATCCTCGACGGCCGCCGCGTCGACTTCGAGTACGACGGCGAGATGTCGGCCGATGTCGCCCTCAATCCGGATCTGATGCAGGCCTATCCGTTCTGCCGCCTCAGCGGGCCCGCCAACGTGCTGGTGATGCCCGCATTCCACTCCGCATCCATCTCGACCAAGATGATGCAGGAACTGGGCGGCGCAACGGTCATCGGCCCGCTTCTGGTCGGCCTCGACAAGCCGGTCCAGATCGTGCCGCTCGGCGCGCGCGATTCCGACCTCGTCAACATGGCCGCGCTGGCCGCGTACAACATCGGCGGCTGACAGCCGCCGCCCCCGGTCAGACGCCGACGGGGGCCGCCGCGAAGACGGCCCTCTCCTCAAGAAGCGACCTGACGGTCTGGCCCCGCAGGGTCTCCCGCTCGATTGAGGCGGCGACGACCGGAGCCACATCCGGAACCACCGGGCGCGAGAACACATAGCCCTGGACGATATCGCATCCGAGATCGGCGAGGACGTCGACCTCGGCCGGCCGCTCGGCGCCCTCGGCGATCACGGTCATGCCGAGACCGCGCGACAGGGCGATGATGCCGCCGAGCAGCTTGCGCTTGTCGGGCCGCGTCGCGATCCCGTCCACGAAGGAGCGGTCGACCTTCAGCCGGTCGAAGGGCAGCCGCGTTAGATAGCCCAGCGAGGCATAGCCGGACCCGAAATCGTCGAGCGCGAGGCGCACGCCCAGCGCCGAAAGCGCCGTCAGCGTGCGGCTGATGCGATGCTCGCTCTGGTCGACAAAGAGGCTTTCCGTCAGTTCGAGGCATAGCAGGGTGGGCGGAAACCCGGATTCCGCAAGCACGGCGGAGACCGCTGTCTCGAAATCCATGTTCCAGAACTGCGCCGGCGACACGTTCACGGAGATCGTCCGGGCCGGGAAACCGGCGTCGAGCCAGGCGCGCCCCTGCCGGCAGGATTCGCGCAGGATCCACAGCCCGAGTTCGACGATCAGCCCGCAGCTCTCGGCAACGGGGATGAACTCGCTCGGCGGCACCGGGCCACGCTCCGGGTGGTTCCACCGCAGCAGCGATTCGAAGCCGACGACCCTGCCGCTGCGCAGATCGACCTGCGGCTGGTAGTGCGCATGGAGTGCGTTCTCCTGAACCGCGTGGCGCAGATGCCGGGCGAGATCGTGGCGCTGCTCGACCGCCTGGGCAAAGATGGGCTCGAAGACGATGCTGCGGCTGCGGCCGGCGGCTTTCGCCATGTAGAGCGCGAGGTCCGCATTGCGCATGGCCTGTTCCGTCGAGGTTCCGTCCTCCGGCAGGTTGGCGATCCCTACGGTGGCGCTGACGAAGGCCTCCCCGTTGGCCAGGTCGATCGACCCCGTGATGGCTTCGATCAGGCCCTCCGCAACCCCGGTCAGGTTCTCGCCGGCCGACGACCGTTCGACCAGCACGGCGAATTCGTCGCCGCCGAGCCTCGCGATGAAGGCCGAGGGGCCGAGTTCGCGCCGCAGCACCGCCGCGACCCGGCACAGGAGTTCATCGCCCGCGGCGTGGCCGAGCGAGTCGTTGACCTCCTTGAAGTGATCGAGATCGATCAGCAGAAGCGCCCCGAACCTGTCTTCGAGCAGGGCGCGGCCGATCATGTCCGTCAGCGAGCGCTTGAACAGGGCGCGGTTGGCGAGGCCGGTCAGCGGATCGGTGAACGCGAGGTGCTCGAGCTGGCGCTGCACCTGCTTGCGCTCGGTGATGTCCTGAACCGTGCCGACCAGTCCGATGACCTTGCCGTCGCGAAGTTCCGCCTTGCAGTTGACGATGAAATCGCTGACCCGGCCGTCGGCGCAGCGGAACCTGAGGTCCGCCGTCGCCGTACCGCCCGATTTGAGCACCTGGCGCTGCATCTCGACCAGGCGGACGGAATCATCCGGTTCGAAATGGGCCAGGACGTTCGCGTGCGACATATCGAAGGTCGCCGGGTCGTAGCCCGCCAGCGCGAACAGCTCCTCGCTCCAGACCACCTGATCGTCGCCCAGCCGGTAGAACCAGGACCCCATACGACCCAGCCGGTGGGCCTCGGCGAGGGCGGCCGTCCGCTGCAGCAACAACTGCTCCGCCTGCCTGAGCGCGGTGATGTCGGAGGCCGTGCCGCGATAACCGATGAAGGCGCCGGATGAGTCGAAGACCGGCTTGCCGCTGCTGCGAAGCGTCTTGATCGTGCCATCGCCTGTCACGATGGAATAGTAGAAGGCGCGAAAGGGCCGGTGAGCGTCCAGATCCGCCTTGTGCTCGCGCATCCGGCTGACGTCTTCGGGAATCAGCGGCAGATCCCATCTGGTCAGACCGAAGCCCGGCACGCCCAGCATCGACCTGGCCCATTCGGAGCCGCGCTCGAGCTGGGAAAAGCGGTGGTCGGTATCGGTCTCCCAGCACCAGTCGGACGCCGTCTCCAGGAAGTCGGCCAGTTGTCTTTCGGCCGCCGCCGAGGAGCGGATGGCCGCGACCTCGTCGGTGACGTCGCGCACGATGCCGGAGACCCTGACGATCCGGCCGGCGGCATCCCGTTCCGCCTCGCCATGGACCGAATAGTCGATGATGCGGCCGTCGGGGTGGCGGTACTGTCCGCGCACCGCATAGGGCTGGCCATCCTCCCAGCACCGGCAGTAGTGCCGGAAGAGGTCCTCCGGCGCCGAACCGAGGTAGCGCGAACGGATCTCCGCAATGGCGATGAGCCCGTCCTCGGCGACAAGGCCGTACATCTCGGTGAGTTCGGGAGAGATCCAGAACGTCCGACTGTCGACGGAATCCGATTGCCAATAGCCCATATGGGCGATGGCCATCGCCCGCCTGAGCAGGTTCGCCTCCCTTGCAGGTGTCACAGGCGGCGATGTGCCGCCGCGCCGTGACTTTGCCTTGTTGCCGGCCATTGGATGCAGACCTGGATTTTCCAGGACGGATTGTCGCTCCCGCGCCTTATCAGATCGTTACGGCTGAGATAGATGCTCCCGGCTCCACCGTACAGAGGTTGCAGATGTCCCGCTTCGCGCCCGTTCCCGTCTTCGATATCGGCCAGGTGCTCCTGCAATGGCAGCCAAGGGCATCGCTGCAACGCCATTTCGAGGATGACGTGGCCATCGACGCCTTCATGGCAGAGGTCGGCTTCATGGACTGGCACACCCGGCAGGATGCTGGCCGGCCCGTCACCGAAGCGGTGGAGGAGCATGCCGCCCGCTTCCCGCATCACGCTGCCGTCTTCGCCGCCTTCTACGACGACTGGCTCCGGTCAGTGCCGGGCGAAGTACCGGGCACGCGGGCCATTTTCGAGGGGCTCGCGGCGCGCGGTCCGGTCTATGGCATCTCCAACTTCTCGCGCGAGCTCTTCGACCGCACCGTGCCGGCCTATCCGTTCCTCGGCGCCTTCGCGGGACTGGTGCTGTCGGGCGATGTCGGCATCAACAAGCCGGACCCGCGCATCTACGCCATCCTCTGCGAAAGGCACGGGCTCGACCCTGCGGCCTGCGTCTTCATCGACGACAGCGAGCGCAACGTGCAGGCCGCCCGCGACTACGGCATGGCCGCGGTTCACTTCACCGACGCGGCTTCGCTTTCCGCTTCGCTGCGCGATCGGGGGCTTGCCTGGTGATCGTCACATACTGATCGATCGCCTCGGCCAGACGATCCCTGTCGAGCGGCTTGGTCAGAAACGAGTCCATCCCGGCGGCGATGGCGGCCGCGCGATCCTCAGCAAAGGCGTTGGCGGTCAGCGCGATGATCGGCAGGCGCCGGCCCTCGCCCTCGCCGGCGCGGATCATCTTGGCGGCGGACAGTCCGTCGCAATCGGGCATCTGCATGTCCATCAGGACGAGGTCGATCCCCGATGCCGGATCGAGGGCGGCGGCGACCGCGGCGCGGCCATCCTTCACCCAGACCGCCCGGTGACCAAGCTTCTCGACCAGCCTGCGGCACAACAGGGCGTTGATGTCGTTGTCTTCCGCGATGAGCACCGTGATCGCAGTTCCTGCTGGCGCCGGCTGGGCCGCCCGGAGGCTTTCGACGACCGGATCCCCGGCGTCCGGCGCGGCCTTCGGGCGCATCTGCAGGAGCAACGAGGCCTCGCGGACCGGCGAGACGAGCCATCCGCCGATGCCCTTTTCACGCCAGGTCGAGACCGCCGAGCGCTCCGAGGGCCTGACGAGCAGAACCGTGCGGCGGACACGACCGCCCAGCACTCCCAGAGCCTCGGCGAGCGTTTCCTCGCCCAGACGAAGATCGAGGATCGCCGTGTCGTAGCGGGCCCCGGCCGGCACCTCCGACAGAGCGCAACAGGGTGTTGGCACGGCGCCGCGGGCGGCAAGGCGTCGGGCGAGCCCCTCCCGTTCGATGACCGAGGGCGAAACGATCAGAACGGCAAGGCCGTCAAGCCTCTCGGGATCGGCGGCCGGCTCGGTGGCGACCGTCATCGGCAGGCGCGCAGTGAATGTCGAGCCCTGCTTCGGATCGGTGACGACAGAGAGCGTGCCTCCCATGCGGGCGACGATGCGGCGCGAGATGGCAAGTCCGAGACCGGTCCCCGCGTGACGTCGCGCAAAGGTGGTCTCGCCCTGCTCGAACTCGCCGAAGATGCGGTCGACATCGGCCGGCGCAATGCCCGGACCGGTATCCCGGATGGCGAGGATGAGGTGGCCGCCGTCCCGTTCCGCGGTGACAGACACGCCGCCGGCCTCGGTGAACTTCACGGCATTGCCGGCGAGGTTGAGCAGGACCTGCCTCAGGCGGGTGGCATCGCCGACGAGGCGGAGCGGCACGTCGGGGGCGATCGCCGCCATGATGTCGAGGCCCTTCGCGTGCGCGCGCGGACCGAGTAGCTCGGCGACCCCCTCGACGAGCGGCAGGAGATCGAAGGGCGCGGGATCGAGATCGAGCCGGCCCGCCTCGATCTTGGAGAAGTCGAGGATCTCGTCGATCAGTGTCAGCAGGGCATCCCCGGAGGTCTTCACCGCGTCGGCATAGGCCTTCTGTTCCGGCGTCAGCCGCGTGTCGAGAAGAAGATCGGCCATTCCGAGGATGCCGTTGAGGGGCGTGCGGATCTCGTGGCTGACGGTGGCGAGAAAGCGCGACTTGGCCTCGTTGGCGCTCTCGGCGCGCGCGCTCGACAG
>CAZEZD010000158.1:6556-6811 GCA_964516115.1 uncultured Hyphomicrobiales bacterium | reverse complement strand
CCGGACGACTGGATGGAGCCCAAGGAGCAGCGCAAGGTCGACCAGTTCATCGTCTTTGCGATGTGCGCGGCCAAACAGGCGCTCGACGATGCCGACTGGCATCCCAAGACGTCCGACGAACAGAACACCACCGGCGTCCTCATCGGCTCCGGTATTGGCGGCCTCGATGGCGTTGCCGAGGCGGCCCTGATCCTGCGTGACAAGGGTCCGCGGCGCATCTCGCCCTTCTTCATTCCCGGGCGCCTGATCAACCTG
>CAZEZD010000158.1:0-6546 GCA_964516115.1 uncultured Hyphomicrobiales bacterium | reverse complement strand
GCCCACGGCCTCAAGGGGCCGAACCACGCCGTCGTCACCGCCTGCTCCACCGGCGCCCATGCGATCGGCGATGCTGCCCGCCTCGTCGCCTTCGGCGATGCCGATGTGATGGTGGCCGGCGGCACCGAATCGCCGATCAGCCGCCTTTCGCTCGCCGGCTTCTCCGCCTGCCGGGCGCTCAGCACCACCTTCAACGACGAGCCGACCCGCGCTTCGCGCCCCTATGACCGTGACCGCGACGGTTTCGTCATGGGCGAGGGCGCCGGGATGGTCGTGCTCGAGGCGTACGAGCACGCCAAGGCGCGTGGCGCCAAAATCTATGCGGAGGTGATCGGCTACGGCCTGTCGGGCGACGCCCATCACATCACGGCGCCCGCCGAGGATGGCGACGGCGCCTTCCGCTGCATGCAGGCCGCACTCAAGCGCGCCGGCATTACCGCCTCCGACGTCGACTACATCAACGCCCATGGCACCTCGACCATGGCGGACGGCATCGAGCTCGGCGCGGTGGAGCGTCTGGTCGGCAATGCCGCCTCGAAGATCTCGATGTCGTCCACCAAGTCGTCCATCGGCCACCTTCTTGGCGCCGCCGGCGCCGTGGAGGCGATCTTCTCGATCCTCGCGATCCGCGACCAGATCGCCCCGCCGACGCTCAACCTGGACAATCCTTCCGTCGAAACCGCGATCGACCTCGTCCCGCACGTGGCCCGCAAGCGCTCCATCGAGACCGTGCTTTCCAACTCCTTCGGCTTCGGCGGAACCAACGCCTCGGTCATCTTCCGGGCTGCTGCGTAGAGGCCGAACCCGCCTTTCGCCACATTCCCTGCGCATCACTCCCCCTGGTGACGCGAGACCCTGACCAGAGCCCAGCCCCATGAGCGATCCTTCCGGACATAACCCGCTTCAAAACGGGTCCCGCCCGGCCATCAAGTCGCCCCGTGCGGCCCTCGAGCCCGAATCGGCCCCGCCGCCGCCGCCCGCCTCGCGTCATGCGCGCAACCAGTGGGTCGTCATCGGCAACCTCATCATCACCATCCTGCTCGTCGGCCTCGTCGGCGGCATGGGGGCCTTCCTCCATGCGCGTCAGGCCTTCGTCGCGAAGGGCCCGCTGCAGCAGGATCGCGCCGTCTTCATCGAGCGTGGTTCGACCGCAGAGACCATCGCCCAGACGCTGGAGCGCAACGGCGTCATCAACAGCGCGCTGCTCTTTTCCGCCGCTGTCCAGCTCTACGGCGTCCGCGGCGACCTGAAATGGGGCGAGTACCTGTTTCCGAAAGGCGCCTCCACGGCCGAGGCGCTGTCGATCCTCCTTGACGGCAAGGCAATCGAATATCGCATTACCCTCCCGGAGGGCCTGACGTCGGAGCAGATCGTCGGCCGTCTGCGTGACAACGACGTTCTCATCGGCGACATCGCGCGCATCCCGCGCGAGGGATCGCTGCTGCCCGACACCTATCGCTTCACGCGTGGGACCTCCCGCCAGCAGATCGTCGATATGATGACGCGTGAACAGCAACGGCGTTTGCAGGAAATCTGGTCGCGCCGCCGCCCGGACCTTCCTCTCCGCACGCCCGAGGAACTGGTCACCCTGGCGTCCATCGTGGAGAAGGAGACCGGCAAAGCGGAGGAGCGCCCGCGCGTCGCTGGCGTCTTCGTCAACCGTCTGAGCTTGCCCCGGCCGATGCGCCTGCAATCCGATCCGACCATCATCTATGGCATCGCCGGTGGCCGAGGGGCCCTTGGGCGCCCCATCCTCCAGTCGGACATCCAGCGCCTGACGCCCTACAACACCTACCAGATCGACGGATTGCCGCCGACGCCGATTGGGAATCCGGGGCGCGCCGCCATGGAGGCCGTCGCCAATCCGGCGCGCCATCGTGAACTCTATTTCGTCGCCGACGGAACCGGCGGGCACGCCTTCGCCGAGACGCTGGAGCAGCACAACCGCAACGTCGCCAACTGGCGCCGCATCGAGCGCGAGCGGGCGGAAGCGTCCGGAACGGCAACGCCTGCGGCCGCGACGGCCGACACGCCGGTAGCCCCCGCCGGCGCCCCCCGCCGCGCCACGCGCTGACGAGGCCAGGGTTCGCGACGCTTGACCTCGCCGCAGCCGGGCCGTAACGCCCTGCGGGATCATCGTGCGCCAGAGGATTCCATGGCCCTGTCCAGCATGACGGGTTTTTCCCGTGCCGAAGGCGTGACGGGTGCGACCGTCTGGACCTGGGAGATCAAGTCGGTCAATTCCAAGGGCCTCGACGTCAAGCTGCGGCTGCCGCCGAGCCTCGATGCGGCGGAGCCCGTGATCCGCCAGAAGGTGGCGGCCGCGGTCACGCGCGGCTCGGTCTTCGCCTCGCTGGCGGCGAAGCGGGAGACAGCCACCACGGAGGTCCGGATCAATGAGGCGGTGCTGGCGCAGGTGGCGGAAGCCGCCCGCCTGATCGCCGAGCGCATCGATGCGCGCGCGCCCGCGATCGACGGGCTGCTGGCGATCAAGGGCGTCATCGACATCGTCGAGGCGGAGGAGAGCGAGGAGGAGCGGGCAAGGCTTGTCGCCGGCGTCCTCTCCGGGCTCGACACCGCGCTCGCCCGCCTCGTCGACATGCGTCGCAGCGAGGGCGCGGCCCTCGGCACCATCCTGACCGACCGTCTCACCGAGATCGCGGCGCTGAAGCGCGAGGCCGAGGACAATCCCTGCCGCCGGCCGGAAGCCATCAAGGCGAAGATCGCCGAACAGATCGCAGCCCTGCTCGAGCCCGGCCGCAACTTCGATCCCGACCGCCTGCACCAGGAGGCGCTGATGATCGCCTCCAAGGCCGATATCCGCGAGGAGCTGGACCGGCTCGACGCCCATGTCGCCGCCGCGGCGAAGCTGATCGCAGAAGGCGGCGCGGTCGGCCGCAAGCTCGACTTCCTGGCGCAGGAGTTCAATCGCGAGACCAATACGCTGTGCTCCAAGGCCAATGACGTGACCTTGACCGCCACCGGCCTCGCCCTCAAGGCGGTGGTCGAGCAGTTCCGCGAACAGGTCCAGAATCTGGAGTAGGCCATGGCCGACCCCGTCACCGCCCGCCGCGGCCTCATGCTGATCCTCACCTCGCCCTCCGGGGCGGGAAAGTCGACGCTGACGCGGCAGCTCCTTCAGGAGGAGACTGACATCGCGCTCTCGGTGTCGGTGACGACGCGCGCCCGGCGGAAGGACGAGATCGACGGCGTCCACTACCATTTCATCGACCGCCCCGCCTTCGAGCGCTTGCGCGAAGCCGGCGACCTGCTGGAGTGGGCCGAGGTCCACGGCAACTGCTACGGTACCCCGCGCCGGGCCGTGGAGGATGCGCTGTCCGCGGGCAAGGACGTCCTCTTCGACATCGACGTCGCCGGCGTACGCCAACTCGCGGAAATGGTGCGTGAGGACATGGCGACGGTATTCCTGCTGCCGCCCTCGGTCGCCGAACAGATTGCCCGGCTGAAGCGGCGGGCGAGCGACGACGAGGCCGCCATTCTCAAGCGGCTGAAGACGGCGCGCGACGAGATCGGCCACTGGGCCGATTTCGACTACATCCTGGTCAACGAGGATCTCGGCCGCGCCTTCGCGGAGCTGCGCGCCATTCTCCACGCCGAACGGCTGAAGCAGCGTCGGCGTCCGAAGATCGAGGCGCTGATCGCGGAACTTGGCCGCGACCTCGATGGCATCCTCGCAGCCGGCAGCCTGCCGACCTGATCACCCCGCCGCCAGCCGCGCCAGCCGGCAGAAGTCCTCGACGGTCAGGTTCTCCGCCCGCTCGGTCGGGTCGAGTCCCGCCGCCTCGATCAGCGGCATGGGATCGCTGACGAGCCCCTTCAGGCTCTGGCGGATCATCTTGCGGCGCTGGCCGAAGGCCGCCAGCGTCACCCGCTCCAGCATCTTCACGGCGCAGGGCAGGGGCTCTGCCCGCGGCACCAGATGCACGACGGAGGAGGTGATCTTCGGCGGCGGCACGAAGGCCGAGGGGGCGACGTCGAACATGATCCTGGCCTCGGTCCGCCAGCCGCAGAGCACGCCGAGCCGGCCATAGGGATCGCTGCCGGGCGCGGCGACGATCCGCTGCGCCACCTCCTTCTGGAACATCAGCGTCAGCGACTGGTACCAGGGCGGCCAGGCCTCGCCCGTCAGCCAGCCGGTGAGGAGGTTCGTGCCGATGTTGTAGGGCAGGTTCGCGACGATGCGCGCCGGCGCACCCGCCGTCAGCGCGGCCATGTCGACCTTGAGGGCATCGGCCTCGATGACCTCCAGCCGGCCGGGATAGGCCGCCGCGACCTCGGCCAGAGCCGGCAGGCAGCGGGCGTCGCGCTCGATGGCGATGACCCGTGCCGCGCCTCCGGCCAGCAGGGCGCGGGTCAGACCTCCGGGCCCCGGACCCACCTCCACGACGGTCGCGCCCTCCAGCGGCCCGGAGGCGCGCGCGATGCGGCTCGTCAGGTTGAGGTCGAGCAGGAAGTTCTGGCCGAGCGCCTTCTTCGCCATCAGGCCGTGGCGGGCGATGACCTCGCGCAGCGGCGGCAGGGCGTCGATGGCGCTCAAGCGGCAGGCTTCTTCTGTGACAGCCGTCCGGCCAGCGCGATGGAGTGGATCATGCTGGTCGGGCGCGCCTTGCCGGTGCCGGCGAGGGAATAGGCCGTGCCGTGATCCGGCGAGGTGCGGATGAACGGCAGCCCCAGCGTGACGTTGACGCCCTCGTCGAAGGCGATGGTCTTGATCGGCGCCAGCACCTGATCGTGATACATGCCGAGCACGACATCGTAGGTCGTCCGCGCCTCGGGGTGGAACAGCGTATCGGCGGGATGGGGTCCGGTGGCGGCGATGCCGATGCGGTTCAGCTCGGCGATGGCCGGAGCGACAACCTCCTGGTCCTCGAGGCCGATCAGCCCGTTCTCCCCCGCATGCGGGTTGAGGCCGCAGACGGCGAGGCGCGGCCTCTCAATGCCGAACTTCGTTGCGAGGTCATGGGCCACCACGGCCCCGGTCTCGACGATGAGGCTCGTGGTCAGCCGCGCCGGCACTTCCGAAATCGGAATGTGGATGGTCACGGGCACGACGGCGAGCGTCTCGCTCCAGATCATCATGACGGGGCGGACAGGGCCGACGCGGAACGGCCGCGCCAGCTCGCCGAGGAATTCAGTGTGGCCGGGATGCTGGAAGCCGGCTGCCGCCAGCACGGCCTTGGAGATCGGCGCCGTGACGAGCGCCCGCGCCCGGCCCGAGCGGATGTGATCGACGCCGGCGCGGATCGCCTCGATGACGACGAGGCTGGTCTCCGGGGTCGGCTCGCCCGGCCGGTCCGCGATTCCGTCGCCGATGTCGAGCACCGGCAGGCCGTAGGGGAAGGTCTCGTTCGTCTCTTCCGGCAGGCAGGGGACGACGGGCACGCCGATGCCGAGCCGCGCCGCCCGCAGCTCCATCAGAGCCGCATCGCCGATGACGTAGAAGGGCGGCAGTGCGTTCTCGCGCCTGTCCCGCCAGGCCATGAGGGCGACGTCCGGCCCGATGCCGGCCGGTTCCCCCATGGAGATGGCGACGGGGAGGTGCATGGCGCGCCGCTCAGCGCCGGGGAGCGGCGCGGCCGTCGCTGTAGGTGATCGACGCGGTCTGGCGCAGCCGGGCGAGATAGGTCTCGGAGATGCGCTTCATTTCGGCCGTTGTCATCTCCTCCCGCACCTGGTTGCGGGCCGCGGTGTCGCTGGTGCTGGCCTCTTCCTTGGAGCAGACGGCGATCATCTCGATGCCCTGCTGGGTGCGGCTCGGCGGCGTCAGCTTGCCGACGGCGGTCTGGTTGAGCACCTGCTGGAAGGCCGGGCTGAGGTCTGTGCTCAGACGGCGGAACTGCTCGCGGATGGCGGCGTCCGGAATGCGGCTCACCTGTTCGAGATCGGTGGCGCAGCTGGAAAAGCGTCCGCGCAGGGCATTGGCCTCCGCCATGCGGCGCTGAACCTGGGCGGCCGGCGCCGTCGCAGGCACAAGCAGCACGATGGGGCGCAGCACATAGTTGGACGGGCGCGTTGCGCCCTGCCGGCGCGCCAGCGCGTCGACGAGCTGCGTGTCGGTAATGAAGATGGTGCGGCCATAGCGCGCGCCGATGAGGTTCGACCATGACAGGTCGGCGCGCAGCTTGCCCCGGTAGACCCGCGGCTCGATGCCCTGTGCGCGGAGCACCTGGTCGAAGCCGCGCGGGTCGATGCCCGAGCGCTGGGCCACCTGGGCATAGGCGGCGGCCACCTGCTGATCGTTGGCCTCGACGCGGAAGCGGCGCGCCTCGGCGAACTTGATGCGGTCGTTGATGAGGTCTTGCAGGGCCTGCTCGGCCGAATGCGGCCGCCCCTCGCGCAATTGCAGGAGACGTTGGCGCTGCGGAATGTCGAAGCTGGTGATCGGAACGCCCGCGACGCTGGCGATTACCCGGCCTTCCTGGGCGACGGCGGCGGTCGACGCGGCAAGGCCGCCGATGAGGGCGACGAGAAGGGCAGCGACGGACAAGGGTCGCACGGGAACCATGGTGGCGCCTCCTTGGGACT
>CAZEZD010000157.1:0-6815 GCA_964516115.1 uncultured Hyphomicrobiales bacterium | reverse complement strand
TCGACCGCATCCTCACCGCCTATGGCATCCCCACCGTGCCGATCGGCGCGGCGCGCACCCCGCAGGAGGCCGGCGCCTTTGCCGAGACCTTCCTGAAGGCGGGCCAGGCCATCGCCATCAAGATCCTGTCGCCCGACATCACCCACAAGTCGGATGTCGGCGGCGTGCGCCTTGGTCTCGCGACCCGCGACGCGGTCGAGGCCGCCGTGGCGGAGATGCTGGAGCGGGTGGCGCGGCAGATGCCGCAGGCGCGCATCGAGGGCGTCATGGTGCAGCCCATGGTGCATCGGCCGGGCGCCATCGAACTCATCGTCGGCCTCGCCGATGATCCAACCTTCGGTTCGGTCATGCTGTTCGGCCGCGGCGGCAAGGCGGTGGAACTGATCAAGGACCGCGCGCTGGCGCTTCCCCCCCTCGACATGCGGATCGCCCGCGACATGATCGGTCGCACCCGCATCTCGCGGCAGATGGCCGGCTATCGCGACGTGCCCCCCGTCGACACCGCGATGGTGGCCGAAATCCTCGTACGCCTGTCGCAGCTCGCGGCCGACCTGCCGCAGGTGGCGGAGATCGACATCAACCCCCTGCTGGCGGATTCCTCCGGCATCGTGGCGCTGGATGCCCGCATCGCGGTCGGCGCGCCGAAGGCCAAGGGGCTGGTGCGCGGCGGCCATCCGCGCTTCGCCATCCGCCCCTACCCGAAGGAATGGGAACGCGATCTCGTCACCGAGAGCGGCTTTGCCTGCAAGATCCGGCCGGTGCGCCCGGAGGACGAGCAGATCTTCCGCACCTTCTTCGAGCGCGTCGATCCCGACGACATCCGCCAGCGTTTCTTCGCCCCCATCAAGGAGTTCACCCACGCCTTCATCGCCCGCCTCACCCAGATCGACTATGCGCGGTCCATGGTGCTGGTCGCGATCGAGGCGAGCAGCGGCGACCTCCTCGGCGCGGTGCGCCTGCACGCCGATCCCGACAACGAGAATGCCGAGTACGCCATCTTCGTGCGCTCCGACCAGCAGGGCCGCGGCCTCGGCCTGTCGCTGATGAAGCTCATCATCGACTATGGCCGCCTGCAGGGCACGAAGCGCATCTACGGTCAGGTGCTCGCCGAGAACGTCCGGATGCTGGCGCTGGCCCGCGAACTCGGCTTCAAGGTCGGCCCCGACCCCGACGACAACGCCCTGCAGAAGGTGGTGCTGGAACTCGGCTGAGAGGCGGGGACAAGTTTCGGGTGAAAGCCAGCCGCGGCACGGCTTTGCAGGAAATGTTGTTTGCAGCGTCACGCTGCATGGTATGATTTGCGTCAGGTTCGGAAACTGCGCCTTCGGCTCGGTCCCCTGGTCTCCCGGGCTGCGCCTTCACCCCTGCGATTGATGCCCCACCCGCACCCTCCCCTCGCTGCGCGAGGAGAGGGGACTACCGCGTCGCGGCTGGATTTTGGGCGTTGCGCCAGGCCCCCGGCAAAGACGAACGACGACGATCAATGCCCCGCGCCTGGCGTGACGACGACAAATGAAGCGGACGGTCGTAGTCCCCCTCTCCTGCGAGCGCAGCGAGAAGGCGAGGGTGCGGGTGGGGCATTCCCGAGGTGCTGGCCTCCAAGATGCGACGGCCACGTCGATCGCGGGCCTCGCCGCGCCCGAGTGCCTTCGCCACTTGCAGTCACGCAAGGCCACTCCGTGCCTCTGCGTCTTGCATCGCGGCCACACCCGCCCGAAACTCGCTTCCTCCAACCCCCCTAGGAGTTCCCCCATGTCCGCCGCCGCCATCGACGTCATTGACAATCCCGAAGCCCAGCAGTTCCAGGCCCGGATCGACGGTCATCTCGCCTTTGCCGAATACCGGCTGATCAAGGGCGCGATCATGTTCTCCCACACGGAGGTGCCCCAGGCCCTCGGCGGGCGCGGCATCGGCTCGGCGCTGATCACGGCGGGGCTCGCCGCTGCCCGCGAACGCGACCTGAAGGTCATGCCCGTCTGCCCCTTCTTCGCCGCATGGTTCGGCAAGCACCCGGAGGACCGGGATCTGCTGCACCCCTCCTACAGGACGGCGCTCGGTCTCTGACCGGCGCCGGCCTGCGACCTACCAGCTCTGCCTGAGACCGAGGTTGGCGCGGAGCGAACGGTGGCGGTCGCCGAGTTCGCCGTCGAGGGAGGCGGTGACGCGGGCGCCGGAGGCGAGCCGGAGTTCGGCTCCGAGGGAGGCGAGCATGGTGTGGGTCGAGGCTCTGGCGCCGAACACCGTGAAGCCGGAATTGGCGAGTTGCTGGAAGCTCGCCTCGGCGTTGCGCTGGGTGCCGGCCTGCCAGGCATAGGCGAAGCGGGCGAAGGTCAGGAGGTCGGCGGTGGGGGCGACGGCGCGCATGGAATCGAGCCTGACGCCGGCCTCGGCCCGCGCGGTGGCCGTGGTGCGGGCGGCATAGGCGAGGGCGAAGGCGCCGGTGTCCGGCGCGCTCCAGGTCTCGCGATAGCCGGCGGTGGAGGCGCCGATGGCCTCGAGCGCCGCATAGGGCGTGGCAGCGAGGTCGCGGCTGCCGAAGCGGGGGCCGGCCTCGACGCGCCCGCCGAAGGTGTGGAAGACGGGAGCGGAGCGATAGGTCTCGACCGGGCCGAGGCCGGCGCTGCGGGAAACGTCGAACCGGTTCCAGCCATAGGCGAGCGCCGCGGAGACATAGCCCTCGCCGAGGCGGGTGGAGCCGTAGAGGCCGAGTTGTGCGAAGTCACCGGTGCCGGCGCCGCGGCCGCCGAGCCCGAAGGAGGTGCCGCCGCCGGCCAGTGCGAAGCCGACCAGCGTGTCGGCGGAGATGCGGCGGTCGGCGCCGGCCGCGACGCCATAGAGCGAGGATGCGGTTCCCGTGGCTCCCGATGCGGCATCGGACGCTGTGCGTCCCGCCTGGCCGAAGGACTTGGTCCAGACGCTCCAGCCGGCGGCGACGCGGGCGGCGGGCGTCTGACCCGTATCGGCCATTTCGATGAGCGAAGAGCCGGGAGCGGCGGCGGTGGCGCCACGGGCGCCGGCCATGGGGTCGAGCATGATCCCGAGGAAGGTCGAGGCGCCGGTGAAGGCGGTCGATTGGGCGCCTGTGGCGGCCTCGCCGGAGAGGCCGTTCATGGCCTGCGCGAGGGGCGCACCATAAAGGCCAAGGAGAGGATAGAAGCTGTTCGGCGGCGAGCCGCCCGAGGCGTCGATGACGCGGTCCAGCGCCGCGCCGACGTTCCGGGCATTGGTGCCACCGGCTCCGCCGAGAGCGGCGGCGTTCGTGTAGGCGGCGATGGTGATGGCGACGTCGTTCGTGCCGTAGAGGACGCTGACCAGCGGGGAATTGATGGCGGCGAACGTGCCGGTGACGCCGCCGGTGGCGGTGAGAATGGTATAGCTCTGCGCCTGGAACGAGGCCTGGGGCACGAACAGTGTCGCGCCGCCGAGCGTCGCCGTGCCTGTTGCGAAGATTTGCGCGCAACTGCAAGCGTAGAACTGACTGCCGGCGCTGAGGGAGAGATTGCCGTTGATCCGGAGAGTGCCGAGGGCGGCCAGGATCGTTCCCCCGGCCTCGACCGTGGTGTTGCCGACACTGCCGTATCCCATCATGACCCCGCCGGACTGGACGGTGACGGTGGCAGCTCCGGTGAGATCGGTCGTCGCCAGGTTGAGCTGGCCGCTGGTGGCGATGGTGGCGTTGCCGGTGGAACTGGCATTCGAGAAATCCAGATAACCACTGTTGGCGATGGTTGCGTGACCCGCTGTGCTGGTGTCGCTGAAGAAGAGATACTGGCTGGTGGTGATGCTGGATGTGCCCGCGGTGCTGACGTCCCGGAAGGAGGTCCAGCCATTGTTGGCGATGGTGGCGCCGCCGGCGGTGCTGGAGCCGAGGAACGACAGGCTGTCGTTGTTTGTGATGGCGGCGGTGCCAGCTTTGCTATTCTCCCAGAAGTTCAGGATGCCGGTGTTGGTGATCGTGGCCGTCGCGGCGGTGCTGCTGCCCCAGAAGCTGGCGACGTTGGAATTGGTGATGGCAGCCGATCCGGCGCTGCTGCTGTCGGAGAACTGCAGGTACGTGCTGTTGCCGATGGTGGCGGCACCGGCCGTCGCATTGTTCCGAAAGATGAGGGAGCCGCTGTTGGTGATGGTGGCGCTTCCCGCCGTGCTGCCGTCCTGAAAGAACAGGTTGCTGTTCGGTCCATTCGTGATTCTGGCGGTGCCGGCCGTGCTACTGTCCTTGAAGGTCAGGTTGGCGATAAGCGCCGGGTCCGTCGTTGTATTGCTGATCGTCGCGGCGCCGGCGGTGGCGTTGTCCGAGAACGTCAGAGTCCCATTGTTGGTGATGGTCGAGGAGCCGGCCGTGCTGCTGCTGGCAAACTGGATGGTGCCGGAACTGCTGATGATCGCCGAGCCCGCCGTACTGGACCCGTAGAACCCAAGGCTGGCGTTCAATTGGTTATAGATCGTCGCGCCGCCGGCTGTGCTGCTGCCGTTGAACGTGGTGGTGCCACCATCCCCGTTCAAGATCGTGGCCGTTCCGGCCGTGCTGGAATCGTTGAAGATCAACCCGCCGGACCAGACATTGGTGATCTCGGCGCTGCCGGCCGAAGCGCTGTTGTAGAATGTCGTCCTTGCCCCGAAGGCGTTGCTGATGGTGGCGCTTCCCGCGGCGCTGGTCTCATTGAAGGTGACGGTGGATCCGCTGGCACCGTTGATGGTTGCGGATCCGGCGCTGCTGTTGCCCGAGAAGTTGATGGCTCCGAAATTCGTGATGCTTGCCGCTCCCGCGCTGCTGGAATCGCGAAAATTCAGGGCGGAAAAATTATGGATCGATCCGCCGGCCCGACTGTTGTCGAGAAATTCGGTGGTGGTGAAGCTGTTGATATGGATGCCACTCGTCGAGCTGTCGTTTCGGAAGGTGAGGCCGCCGAAGACGCTGAGCACCACACCGGTTCCCGCATTGCTGATGCCGCCGCCCGTGAAGGTCAGCGCAGCGATGGCGGTGAAGGCATAACCGGTGTGGCCGGCCGTGAAAGTCCAGCCGGTCATCGTGTGCGGGTTGAAGAGCTCGATGGCGCTGCTGGTGGTCGAGGCGCCGAATGTGGCGGTGCCGGTCGGCACCGAGCCGCCAACCCAGTTCGCCGCATTGTCGAAATCGACGGACAAGGGATTGGGCGACCAGGTGGCATCCTGAGCCCGCGCGACGCCGGTCGGCAGGCCGGCCAGCGCCGTGGAGGCGAGCAGCGCCGCCATGCCGTGCCGGAGGCGACGGGTCCTTGTTCCCCAGGTCAGGCTGGTCATGCACGTCCCCCGCGGGGAGCCCTATCCCCCTTTGGGGCAGACACTAGAAGGCGCAGGCGAGGCCCGTCGTCTCACTGAGCGCACGTTTTGCGGGAAACAGGCTGGATCGGGGGGTGATCAGCGGAAATCGCCGGGCGTGCCGCCGGTCTCGCGCCGGAAGGCGCGGTAGAAGGTCGCGAGACTGTCGAATCCGCAGGCGAAGGCGACGTTGACGATGGCTTCGTCCGGCGCCCTCGCCAGCCGCCGACAGGCCTCCTCGATCCGGATGGCCGTGAGGGTCTGCTGGACGCTGCGGCCCGTCGGCTCGAAGATGAGGTGGAGCTGCCGCACCGAGACGCCGAGCCTCTGGGCCACCTGCTCGGGCGTCAGGTCGTGCCGATGGAACTGGCGACGCATGATCCGCAGGGCTGCGTGACGCAGGCCCGTGCGCATGGCGCGGCGGCTGTCCTGCGCCCCTCCGCTGAGCGTGCCGCGGGCGATGAGGGCGAGCCGCGCCATGTCGCGCACGGCCTCGGCGGCAGCGTCTTCCTCCAGGTCGCGTCGGTCGTCGAACAGGGCATCGGCCATCGCCTCCATGAGGCCGGCAAGCCACCTGTCCTCGACCGTCCCGAGCGACAGGCCTCGGGAGCGCCCGGCGTGCTCACCGATCAGCGCGGTCGGCACGGTGATAAAACGGCAGAGGAAGGCGGCTTCAGTCGAGGGCGTGGCAGCGTAGGGGCTGTCGGAGTGGCCGACCGCCATGCCCCCTTCAGGTGTGAAGCCGGTGCCGGCTCGTGTCTCGCACCAGCCTGGTCCCGCGATCTGGAACCCGATCACCAGCGCATCGCGCGGCAGGCGCGCGATGTCGGCCGTGGTGCGGCCAACGCGGTAGGCGGAGGCGCCGAGCGAGGCGATTGTGGCGCCGCCCGCCTGACGCGCCGAGAAGCGGCCGCGGAACAGGTGCCGGCGCTCGGGGGGCATCTCGATGGTGACGCCGAAGAGCTGCCGGCCGCGCTCCTCGCGCCAGTGGTCGAACCGCTGGTGCGGCGGCAGGGCGTCGGTGGACCAGGAGAGCATCGGGGCGTGCTGCAATGCCGGAGAACGAACGTCCCAGACAATCACGGCCCCGGCAGCGATGCAACCAAGGGTCGAGCGGCCGGGTCGAGCGGTGGGATCGCGGGCAGGGTGCCCCTTCGGCCGGATTGCCGGGCGTTTCGGCGCCTGCCACTCTCGCCCGACCCCAAGGACCCTGCACGCGGAGAGACAGATGCCCCGCCACGCGCCCTCGACGCGCCTCATCACCCACGAGGTGTTCAACCAGCCGCCGGATTTCGCCGGACTCAACCTCTTCACCTCCGACCCGATCCTGCGCCACTGGGCGCTGCAGGAGGGCGGTGACTGGGTCGAGGCGCCGCTGACTGCGCTCGGCGCGGCCGTCGGCTCGGAAGAGGTGCTGGCCTGGGGCGAGGAGGCGAACCGCTACCCGCCGGAACTGACGGTCTTCGACCGCTATGGCCGGCGCATCGACGAGGTGAGGTTCCATCCAAGCTATCACC
>CAZEZD010000156.1:0-6832 GCA_964516115.1 uncultured Hyphomicrobiales bacterium | reverse complement strand
CCCACGCCTATTTCGACAGCGCCGTGATGCTGCTCTTCTTCCTGCTCACCGGCCGCTATTTCGAACAGCTCATGCGCCGCAAGACGCGGGCGGTGGCCGCCAACATCGCCGCGCTCAAGGCGGAGACGGCGCTGAAGATCCTGCCCGACGGATCGCTGCGCCAGGTGCCGATCGCGGCGGTCGCGGCCGGGGACACCGTCCTGGTGCGGCCGGGCGAGCGCGTCTCGGTGGACGGGCTCATCATCGAGGGCCACTCCTCCCTCGACCAGAGCCTCGTCACCGGCGAAACCCTGCCGCAGGCCGTCGCGCCGGGGGATTCCGTCTATGCAGGAACGCTGAACACGTCCGGAACGCTGAAGGTCGAGGTGAAGGCGGCCGCCCGCGGCACGCTGCTGGACGAGGTGAGCCATCTTCTCGAGACCGCGCTGGAATCGCGGTCGAGCTATCGCCGGCTCGCCGACAGGGCGGCGGCATTCTATTCGCCGGTCGTCCATCTGACCGCCATCGCCACCCTCGCCGGCTGGATCATCGCCGGGCTCGCCTGGCAGCCCGCCCTGATCATCGCCATCACAGTGCTGATCATCACCTGCCCCTGCGCGCTGGGACTGGCCATTCCGGCAGTTCAGGTCGTCGCCTCCGGCGCGCTGTTCAAGGCCAACGTCCTGCTGCAGTCCGGCGACGCTCTCGAGCGCCTCGCGGAGGTCGACACGGTCGTCTTCGACAAGACCGGCACGCTCACCCTGCCGGAGCCGGCGCTCGACCTGCCCTCCGGCGTGCCGGTCGACATCCTGGCCGTGGCCGGGTGCCTCGCCCTGTCGTCGCACCACCCGCTGGCGCGGGCCGTCGCTGCCACTTTTCCCGATGCGCGTCCCCTGTCCGATGCCGTCGAGGAGCCAGGGCGCGGCGTCCGCGCGATGGTCGCGGGCACCGAAGTCCGCCTCGGCAGCCTCGGATTCTGCGATGCGGAAGCGGAGGGCGCGGCCGTCGCCGCTCGCCATCCCGACGCTTCCCTCATCGCCTTCCGCCATGGCGACGAGCGCCATGTCTTCGCCGTCCGCCAGGTTCTGAGGCCCGACGCGACCGCCGTCGTCCGGGCGCTCCGCAACGCCGGCCTGGAGATCGAGATCCTGTCTGGCGACCGAGCCGAGGCCGTGACGGCAGTTGCCGGCGAACTCGGCATCACCGCTGCCACCGGCGGCCTGAAGCCGGCCGACAAGATGGCCCGCCTTGACGTGCTGAAGGCGGAGGGCCGGCGGGTCCTGATGGTCGGCGACGGCCTCAACGATGCGCCAGCGCTCGCCAGGGCGCATGTCTCGATGTCACCGATCACCGCCGTCCATCTGACCCAGGCCGCGGCCGATGCAGTGTTTCTCGGCGATCGCCTCGCGCCGGTCGCCCATGCGCTCGCCGTGTCGCGCACAGCGGTCAGGCTGATGAAGGAAAACCTCTGGATCGCGGTGGTCTACAATGCCATCGCCGTGCCCATTGCCATTGCCGGCCTGGTCACGCCCCTGATCGCCGCGCTCGCCATGTCGGGTTCATCCATCATCGTGACCGCCAACGCGCTGCGCGCGCGTCGCGGCCGGCTCTAGGGATCGATTGCCATGGACGTCCTCGTCTATCTCGTCCCGCTGGCGCTGGGCCTCGGAGGCCTCGGCCTCGCGGCTTTCCTCTGGTCGCTGAAGTCCGGCCAGTATGACGACCTCGACGGCGCCGCCTGGCGCGCGATCATGGATGACGACGACAGGATTCCGGACGCGGCGCGGGTGCAGCCGGGTCAGGAGGCGGACGGCGGAACCGCCTTGACGAAGCCGACGCTGCCCGGCCGGAAGTCGTGAGCGATCAGGGCATGGCCGACATCGGTCCATGCCATCAGCCGCTCTTCCTCCTGCCATGTGCCCGAATCCTCGATGAGGATGGATGAGCAGCCATCGAGGCGCGCCAGTTCATCGATGAAATCGAACAGGGTGTTGGCGGCCGTGCTCGCCGGCAGTTCCGCCTTGGAGAGGTAGGACACCTCCAGCCTCCGTCCCGAACGAGGGTCCGGCGCAATGCGGAAGAGACATGCGGCATGCACATAGCCGCGCTGGTCGCTGACGACGATGCATCCCGCCTTGGGGCGTTTGGCCGCGCCCAAACGGGTCAGATGTGCCCGCCAGGCATCGATTTCGATGTCCGGGTAGCATAGTCTGACCAGGCCGAAGACGGTCATGGCCTCTTTCGCATCGATGATGCGGGCGGTAAACATCGGGATGGGAAGTCCCCACGGTGCGTGATTGCTGAAAGGATGAGGAGAGGGTCACGAAGCGTCCTTGTTCTGGATCAATTTGAGAGTATGAATGTCGCATATGTCGCTTATCCTGAATGCGTGGTTCCCCCACAAAGGGTCACTGCCATGACCGAAACGGCTGAAGTCGGCGCTCCCCGGGCGCAGCACGCCTGCGGACGACAGGCCGGATCGAACTACTGCGACAAGTGCAAGGTGCGGTCGCTGGCTGTCTGCGCCGCGCTCGAACCCAACGAGCTGAACGAACTCGACGACATCGTCCACCACATCCACATCGACGGTAAGTCGACCTTCATCCATCAGGGCGAGACGGCCGAGTCCGTCTTCTCGGTGACCGAGGGCGTGGTCAGGCTCTACAAGCTCCTCTCCGACGGCCGCCGCCAGATCATCGGATTCGCAATGCCGGGCGACTTTCTGGGTCTCGCTCTCGAGAACCGCTACGGCTTCTCGGCGGACGCCGTGGATGACGTTGCGCTCTGCCGCTTCGATCGCCGCGAATTCGACACCCTCGTCACCGCCAAGCCGCACTTCCTGCGCCGCCTGCACGAGTTCGCAACGCATGAACTGGTCATCGCCCAGGAACAGATGACCCTCATCGGCCGCCGTTCGGCCGAGGAGCGCGTCGCCGCCTTCCTCGTCGCCATGCGCGAGCGCTGGGCCCGGATCAAGGGGCCGTCGGTCACCATCCAGTTGCCGATGCAGCGCATCGACATGGCCGACTATCTCGGCCTGACCATCGAGACGGTGAGTCGCACGCTGACCAAGCTCGCCCGCGACGGCGTCATCCTGATCGTGCCGGAGGCCGTGCGCGTCCTCGACGAGAAGAAGCTCGCCTCCATCGCCCGGGCCTGAGGCCCCGCCTCACGCCTTGAGCCGGTAGCCCGTCCGGAAGATCCAGCTGATGCCGACAAGGCAGAGGGCGAGGAAGACGAGCGTCATGGCGACGCTCACCCCGATATGCACGTCCGCTGTGCCGAAGAAGCTCCAGCGGAAGCCGCTCACCAGATAGACCACCGGGTTGAACAGGCTGATCGTCCGCCACAGCGGCGGCAGCATGTCGATCGAGTAGAAGCTGCCGCCGAGAAAGGTCAGCGGTGTGACGACCAGCATCGGGACGAACTGGAGCTGTTCGAAGCCCTCCGCCCAGATGCCGATGATGAAGCCGAAAAGGCTGAACGTGACCGCCGTCAGCACCAGGAAGGCCAGCATCCACTGCGGATGCTCGATCCTCAGCGGCACGAACAGCGCCGCCGTCGCCAGGATGATGAGACCGAGGATCACCGACTTGGTTGCTGCCGCCCCGACATAGGCGGTCACGATCTCGAAGGTGGACACCGGCGCCGACAGCACCTCGTAGATCGTCCCGGTGAAGCGCGGGAAGTAGATGCCGAACGAGGCGTTGGAGATGCTCTGGGTCAGCAGCGACAGCATGATCAGCCCCGGCACGATGAAGGCGCCGTAGGCGATGCCGTCGATCTCCTGCATGCGCGAGCCGATGGCCGCCCCGAACACGACGAAATAGAGCGAGGTCGAAATCACCGGCGAGACGATGCTCTGCCACAGCGTGCGCCAGGTCCGCGCCATCTCAAACAGGTAAATGGCCTTGATCGCATGGAGGTTCATCGGTCGCTCACGAGGTTGACGAAGATATCCTCGAGCGAACTCTGCCGCGTGTGGAGGTCCTTCAGACGCAGCCCCGCCTCGGCGAGGGCCTGCAGCAGGGCGGTGATGCCGGTGCGCTCGGCCTGCGTGTCGTAGGTATAGACGAGGGCATTGCCGCCGTCGGCCATCTCCAGCGCAAAGGGAGAGAGCGAGGCCGGCAGCGCCTCGACCCGCGACTGCAGGTCGATGGTCAGTTGCTTCTTGCCGAGCTTGGCCATCAGCGCCGCCTTGTCCTCGACGAGGATGATTTCCCCCTTCGAGATGACGCCGACGCGGTCGGCCATCTCCTCGGCTTCCTCGATGTAGTGGGTGGTGAGAATGATGGTCGCGCCGCCCTCGCGCAGGCGGCGCACGAGCTGCCACATGTCGCGCCTGAGCTCGACATCGACGCCGGCCGTCGGCTCGTCGAGAAAGAGCACCGACGGCTCGTGCGACAGGGCCTTGGCGATCATGACGCGCCGCTTCATGCCGCCGGACAGCGTCATGATCTTCGCATCCTTCTTGTCCCACAGGGAAAGCTCCTTGAGGATCCGCTCGATCAGGGCCGTGTCGGGCGGCTTGCCGAAGAGACCGCGGGAGAAGTTCACCGTCGCCCAGACCGATTCGAAGGCATCGGTGGTCAGTTCCTGCGGCACGAGACCGATGATGGTGCGTGCGGCGCGGTAATCAGTCGCAATGTCGTGACCGCCGACGGTGATAGAACCACCGCTGGGCCTGACGATGCCGCATATCGTCGAGATCAGCGTCGTCTTTCCGGCGCCATTCGGGCCGAGAAGGGCGAAAATCTCGCCCTGGCGGATATCGAGATCGACGTTTTTCAGCGCCTCGAAGCCCGATCCGTACCGTTTTGAGAGTTTGGCAACCTTAATGATGCTAGTCATGCAGCGGAACATAGGGGCCGCTGCCTCCCGATGGGAGGGGGTGAATGGCAGCAGCCCGCTCCCGGGTCGGGCGCCGTTCCCGGCGCCCGAAGGTCGACACCGCGAGCCCATCCGGCCAGAATGGCGTCGGGCATGATCCCGGTGTTCCCCCTCACCCTGTTCTCTCCGGGTCTTCGTCCTCGTATTGCGTCCGAAAGGTCGGGAATGGTCACTGGCGGGACAATAAACTCCCGTATCGGTCTGGGTCTGATTGTCGGTGTGTTGCAGTTCGGCGCACCGCAGCAGGCGCTTGCCTTCAATCCGTTCGGTCTTTTCGGCGAGACCCGGCCCGCGGTCACGGCCAACGCCGTCGCCTACCAGCTCGACATCCAGGGCCTCGGCTCAGACGCGGCCGCCCTCACCGCCGTCCGCGACGTCTCGATCCTCCATCGCCTGCGCAACGAGCCGCCACAGGATGGCGACGAACTCGTTCGCCGCGCCGAGGCTGACCTGCCGCGCATCGTCGATGCCCTCTGGGGCTCCGGTCATTATGCGGCGCGCGCCTCCATCGTCGTCGGCGGCCAGGTCATTGCCCTCGACCGTCCCGCATCCGGTTCGGTGAGGGCGACGATCGACAGCCTGCGGGGCCGCGCCCTGGTGCAGGTCGCGGTCATGGTCGAGCCCGGCCCCCTCTACCGCTTCAGCCGCGTCACCGTTATCGACCAGCGCAGCGAACTGCCCTTCGAACCCGCCGTCCTGCCGCCACGCGTCGTTGCGCTGAATCCGGGTGATCCGGCCCGTACGGCCGATGTCCTTCAGGCAGCCGCCGCCCTCGCCGATCATTTTCGCGATCGGAGCCATCCCTTCGTCAAGGTCGGCCGGCGCGTTCCCGTCATCGACCACCCGACGCAGACTGTCGACCTGACCCTCGTCGTCGATCCCGGCGCGAAGGCCGGCATCGGCGGCATCGGCGTCTCCGGCACGCAGCGGGTGAACCCCGCCGTTGTCCGGTCGTTCATCTATGCCCGGCCCGGCGATCCCTATTCGCGCCGGGCGATGACGGATATCCGCCGCTCGGTGGCGCGCATCGAGGCCATCGGGGGCGTGCGCGTGCGCGAGGGCACGGCCCTCGATTCGCAGGGCGGCGTTCCCGTCGACGTGGAGGTGACCGAACGCCCGCTGCGCGTCCTCGGCGGCTCCGTGCGCTATTCCACGGTCGACGGCCCGGCGCTCAAGGCCTACTGGGCGCACCGCAACCTCTTCGGCGGCGCCGAACGGCTGCGGATCGACGCCGACCTGTTCTATTTCACCGGCCCGCAGAACTGGCCCGGCGGCTCCAACAAGCCCGGCTTCAACACCGACGATCTCGGCGGGCGCCTGTCGGCGTCCTTCCTGAAACCCGCGCTCTGGGGCACGCGCAACGACCTGCTCGTCGACACATTCATCCAGCGCGAACTGACCGAGCTCTACACGAGCAATCTCATCAACGCGACGGCCGCCATCCGCCACCGTTTCACCGACAGTTTCAACGTGCGCATCGGCGTCGAGGGGGAGATCGGCCGCTCCACCGATCCGCTCGGCCGCTATGACTACGGTCTCCTCGGCCTGCCCCTCGCTGCCTCCTACGACACCACCGACAGGCCGCTCGATCCCACCCGCGGCGTGCGCGTGAATGCCTCGGTGACGCCCTATCTCGGCTTCGGCGACGCACCGGACGCCTTCGTCATCAGCCGCATCCAGGCCTCGACCTACTACGCGCTCGACGATGCCGCCCGCACGGTCCTCGCCGGCCGCGTCGCCTTCGGCTCCATCATGGGCGGCTCGCTCGGCGCCATCCCGGCTTCGCGGCGCTTCTATGCCGGCGGCGGCGGCTCGGTGCGCGGCTTCGAATACAAGAGCCTGGGGCCGCGCAACATGTTCGGCACGGTCACCGGCGGCATGAGCCTGTTCGAGGCCTCCGTCGAGGCCCGCGTGAAGCTCACCGACACCATCGGCGTGGTGCCCTTCTTCGACATGGGACAGG
>CAZEZD010000155.1:0-6865 GCA_964516115.1 uncultured Hyphomicrobiales bacterium | reverse complement strand
CGGTGGTCTCCTCGGCAGCGGCCTTCAGCTTGGCGTAGCCGTCCTTCAGCTGCGCGACGGCCTTGTCGGCGGCCTCGCGCATGGCGGCGGGAACCTCGACCTTGGAGAGGTCGAAGGCGGCACCGTCGAACTTCGGCATCTCGAACTTGGGCATTTCGAACTTGGCGATGTCGAAGGTCGCGAAGGGGAACGTCTGGGAAGCGGCAACCGGCTTGTCGGTCTTCGGCGCTTTAGCAGCCTGAGTCATGGTGGTCTCCTCGCGGGGACGCTTGAACGGTCTTGCCGCCGCTGCCTCTTCCCCGCTGGAGTTGACAGTGGCGCCCGGACTCCACGCTGGCGGATCCGGTATGGTCGTTACATAGACCATCGCCTTGTGCATTGCAACAATATATTGCAGCGCACAATGTGGCACTGAGCCGGTATCAGACTTTGCGGTCGCTCGCCCGCGGCGTCAGGGACGTCCCCAGTTCGCGCGCCTGTTCCGTCATGGTCTTCATCTGGTCGCGCAGGAACTCGCTCTGGATCTGCATGACCTCGGCCACGTCGCGCGCCTGAACGAGACGCTGGGCGTAGACGAAGCTGGCAGCGACGTTGGTCTCGGCAAACGCGATGGCCTTGCGGCCGACATCCTGGGTGCTGGACTGCACCGTCCCGGCGGAATCCTCCATCCCGGACACCGTGCGGTGCGCCGCCCCGACGAAGCCGTCGAAGGCCTTGCGCGCCTGCTCGACGCTTTTTTCGGCGAACTCCCGCATTTCCTGGGGGATTTCATAGGAACCAGGGGTCTTGCCGGTCATGCAAACCTCCCGAATCGCCGGCGTGTGCGGCGCTTCCGACCTTCATCTGTAGTCCTGACAGCGCCCGGGCGAAAGCGGGACGCCGCAGCCTGTGGATAGCCGGAAATACGCCGCAAGGGCCCCGGCGGATCGCAGGCGCTATCAGCCGGTCTGGCTCCGGCTCCCGAGTTCGCTCCTCAGCGCCGCGAGTTCCTGCATGACTGCGTCGAGACGCCGCGCAATCTCCGCCGCCGATCCGGCGGGGTGGGTCAGCTTCGGCTGCGTTTCGTCAGTCTCCGCATCGAGGGCGGTGACCACGACGCCGATGAACAGGTTCAGCGCCATGAAGGCGGAGACGATCATGAAGGTCATCATGACGAACCAGCCGCTGGCGAAGCCTTTGTCCGACAGCGGCTTGACGATGCCGTTGGACCAGTCGTCAAAGGTCATGGCCTGAAACAGGGTGTAGGCGGATGCGCCGATGGAGCCGAACTGCTCCGGCATGGCCTCGCCGTAGAGCTTGGTGACGATCACCGCGAAGACATAGAAGATCAGCCCGAGCAAGAGACTGATCGACCCCATGCCCGGCAGGGCGGCGATGAGGCCGCCGACGACCCGCTTCAGCGACGGCACAGCGGTAACGAGGCGCAGCGCGCGCAGGATGCGCAGCGCGCGCAGCACCGAGAGGGAATCGGTCGTCGGGACCAGCGCGATGCCGACCACGAAGAGGTCGAACAGGCTCCAGGGATCGCGGAAGAAGGCGCCCCGCTTCACCAGAATGCGCGCGGCGATCTCGGCCACGAAGACGGCAAGGATCACGTTGTCGATGAGGTGCAGCAGTCCGCCCGCGTTCGCCATGACCGTCGGGCTCGTCTCCAGACCGAGCGTCACGGCATTGATGACGATGAGGACGACAATGAACGGCTCGAACCGGGGGTGTTCGATAAGGGATCGGAGCTTGTCGATCATGGGAAGCGCGGCTTTCATGGGTGAGGCGCGCTCCCCTAGCATGGCCGCGCGGCGTGACGCTACGGCAGTGCCATCTGACGGTCGGTGTCGCCGGCCGGATTAACCCTAACGACCGGTTGACGTCCGGTAACGTCCTGCCCGGCGTGGACGTTTCGGCTCTGTTCCGACACAATCTGTCAACACATCCTTCACCAATGCGGACGCCCGGGTGGCGCGCCGCGCCTCGCGCACGGGATCGACTGCATGACATCCCAGATTTCCAGTCTGTCGACGATCCTGTCGGAGCCGGATGTCGCGCGTCTCATCGGCGAACCCGGTCCTTGGTGGATCTGGTCGTCCGACGCCTCGAAGCTCATCCTTGCCAATCTGTCGGGCGCGCGCGCCATGGGGGCGACCGGCGTCGCCATCGCCATGGAGCGCGACTATGCCACGACCCATGCCTTTGCCGGCCAGGTCGCCCGGCTCGCGCCACTGCTGCCGGCTGACGGAACGCCGCGGACCGAGCGCATGCGTGTCGCCGGCCGTTTCGGTTCCGAGAGTGTCGTGGCGGAAGCCTGGCGGCTGCGGGCCGGCGATGTCGGGCTGATCGCCCTGCGCCTGCCCTCGATGCGCCGGGGCTCGCCGCGCGAGGCGGTGATCGCCTTCGTAACCGATTTCAAGCTGCCGGCGCTGGCCTTCGACGCCGCCGGGACGCCGCTCGCGGCAAGCGGGGGCGCTGCCGCGCTCGCGTCGACGCCGATGCGCGACCTCCTCGGACCCGACACGGACACGTGCCTCGCCGCGATAGCCGCCACGGGGCGCGCGACCATCCAACTCGTCAACGGGCCGATGACGCTCGTCGCCGTTCCCGCCGCCGATGCGATAGTAGGGGTCCTCGCGGCATCATCCGAAGCCACCACCGTGCAGGGGCTGCGCCTCGTTGCACCGGTCGCCGATGCTCGGGCGGAGGAGGCGGCCGCTCCGACCGCCGCGCCCACTGGGGGCGCTGAACCGCCGGCCGCCGCCGATGCTCCCGGGCAGGAGGCCCTGGCGGAAGAAGCCCTCGCCGCGACCGATGCCCCGACGCCCGAGGCGCCCGATGCCCCAACCATCGCGGTGCCGGTCGGGGAGCCTGGAGCGCCCGAGCCGACCGCGATTAAGGCCCCCGAAGTCGATCCGGTCGCGACAGTGCTTGAGCCCGAGCCCGAGGCTGGAACGCTGGCCGCAGCGCCCATCGCCACGCCCGTGCAGGTCGAGGCAGAGACGGCCACCGGGCCCGCTCCATCCGAAGCCGCCCAGAAGGAGCCGCAAGAGATCGCCGCGCCGGCAAACCATGTCGACGATCTCGCGGTGCCGCAGCGCTTCTCCTGGCGCCTCGACGCCGACCTGCGGTTCCACGCCATTGCGCCCGAGAGCGTGGCTGCCCCTGCGGATGCCACCTTCGATGACGCGGTGCGCCGCTTCGGTCTCGATCCGCAGGGTGCTCTCGCCGAGGCGGTGGCGGCGCGGCGCCCCTTCAGCGGTGTGCCCGCCATCTGGCCCCTCGGCTCGGGCGGGCGGCGCCTCGCCGTGACGCTCGCGGCCTTTCCGACCCTGCGCGACGGCGGCTTCCAGGGCTATGCCGGCTTCGGACTGATTGTCGAGGAACTGGCCGCCGTGGAACCGGCGACGACGGCGGCGGCCCTGGCCGTCGTGACGCCTGCCGAAAAAAATCCGGAAGCAGAAGCCGCGCCCGATGCGATCGAAGAGCCTGTCGTGGCCGCGCCGGTCGATGCTCCCGAAGCCGCCGTGAACGAGGCTTCCGACGGCGAGGCTCCGGGTGAGTCCACCCCGACCGAATCTGTCGAAAATCGTGACACCGATGCTCTGCCCGCGACAGACGATCCGGTTCCGGCCGAAATTGAACCGGTGCAGGACGAGCCCGCCGTCGATGCGTCGGAGACTGTCTCCTACACTGACACTGACGACCGCCCGGACCAGACGGCCGATGCGGCTCTTGACGATTCTGCGGCTGCGCCGCAGAGCCTGCCGGATCAGGCTGCCGAAAAGAGCCCGGCGGAACCGGAGAGCCCCCGCGCGCCGCCGGCGGAGACGCGTCCGATCCTCACCGTCCACACCAATCCGCCCAATGTCGTCGCCCTCAGGACGTCGATCGGCCAGGATCTCAAGCGCCCGCAACTCTCTCCGGGCGAGCGCAACGCCTTCCGCGAGATCGCGCGCGCCCTCGGCGCCCGCACCGATGAGGAGCAGGCGACGACCGATCCGGCCGCGACCAGGGTCCCGGAGCCGCTGCCGCCTTCGGTCGAGCAGGTCAGGGCCGAGGTCGACGTTGTCCCGACCGCCCCGACCGACGAGACGACCCCGACGCCGATCGACCAGCCCGCGGCCCAAGCGCTGCCGGATGGTGCGGTCGCCGACACCGCGGAGGCCCCGGCGACCCCTGCGGAAGACGTCCCTGTGGCCCGCTTCGTCGAGTCCGGCACACCCTTCGGACCCCTGCCGAGCGCTTTCGGCGCCGATGCCGTCCCGCAGCAGGACCCCTCCGGCGATCTCGCGAGCCTGCTCGACCGCGTTCCGGCCGGCCTCGTTGTCCATCGCGGCAACGCCATCCTCTTCGCCAACCGCACCCTGCTGGACTGGATCGGCTTCGCCGATGCCGCCGACCTGGAACGCGCAGGGGGCATTTCCCGTCTGTTCGCCGGAGGCCCGGACGACACCGGCAGCGACGCGGTGACGCTGACCACCGAGGACGGCTCGGCCGTTCCCGTCGAGGTGAACCTCTCGCGCATCGCCTGGGCCGGAGATTCCGCCTTCCTGTTCTCGCTGCGCCGGGTGGAGCCCGCCGTCGAGACCGTCGCCGACCATGAATCGGCGACGCTCAGCGAGTTGCGCGGCCGGCTCGACGAGGTCGAGCAGATCCTCGATACGGCGACCGACGGCATTGTCATCGTCACGGCCGACGGCGCCATCGAGAGCATGAACCGCTCGGCGGAGGCGCTGTTCGGCTACGAATCCGCCGAGGTGAAGGGCCGCTCCATCACCGCGCTGTTCGCCCCCGAGAGCCACCGCTCGGCGCTCGACTATTGCGACGGCCTGCTGTCCAACGGTGTTGCCAGCGTGCTCAACGACGGCCGGCAGATCATCGGGCGTGTCAAGCAGGGCGGCCTCATCCCGCTCTACATGACCATGGGCCGCACCGGCCCCGCGTCGAAACCGAAGCTCGCCGCCGTCTTCCGCGACATGACGCAGTGGAAAAAGGCCGAGGAGGACCTCATCGCCGCCAAGCGGCAGGCCGAGCAGGCCTCGTCGCAGAAGTCTGACTTCCTCGCCAAGATCAGCCACGAGATCCGCACACCGCTCAACGCCATCATCGGCTTCTCCGAGGTGATGATGGAGGAGCGCTTCGGCCCGGTCGGCAACGAGCGCTACCGCGATTACCTGAAGGACATCCACGCCTCGGGCGGCCATGTCCTGTCGCTGATCAACGACCTTCTGGACCTGTCCAAGATCGAGGCCGGCAAGCTGGAACTCGCCTTCACCAGCGTCGACCTCAACGAGATGGTGCAGTCGACGGTGGCCACCATGCAGCCGCAGGCCAACCGCGACCGGGTGATCATCCGCTCCTCGCTGCAGCCACGCCTGCCCAATGTGGTGGCGGATGCCCGCTCGCTGCGGCAGATCGTTCTGAACCTCCTGTCCAACTCGGTGAAGTTCACGCCGGCCGGCGGCCAGATCATCGTCTCGACGGGGCTGTCGGATGCCGGCGAGGCCGTGCTCAGGGTGCGCGACACCGGCATCGGCATGACGGAAAGCGAGCTCAGGGCCGCGATGGAGCCGTTCCGGCAGGTGGCGACCTCCAATCCGCGCGCTGCGAAGGGCACTGGCCTCGGCCTGCCGTTGACCAAGGCGCTGGTGGAGGCCAACCGCGCCAGTTTCGGCATCTCCTCGACGCCGAACCAGGGAACGCTGGTCGAGGTGGTCTTCCCGCCGACGCGCGTGCTGGCGGAATAGCCTCAACCCGGGGCGATGAGTTCCAGTTCCGGAAAATAGCGTCGGTAGCGGCGGGCATCGCGCGTCAGCATTGGCCAGCCGCGCACGGCGGCATGGGCGCCGATGAAGAAGTCCGGCAGCACTCCGGTTCGCATTCCGCCCGCGCGCCGATAGGCCTCGAAGGCCTTGCCGGCGAGAAAGAGGGCGTTGCGCGGGATGGGGTCGAGGGTCAGCCTTGCGGTTTCCAGCACCCGGTCCACGTCCTGCATCTGCGCAAAGCGGACGGACAGTTCGGCATAGACCACATCATTGACTGCGACCGGCCCGAAAATCAGGGCCGCGTCGAGTCGGGCCGTCGACCATGACGCCCAGACCGGATCGTCGGTGACAATGTCCAGAAGGACATTCGTGTCGACGAGGATCATTCAGAGGGATCGCCACGGGTCATGGCCATGATCTCGTCGGTGGTCAAGCCGGGCCCAGCGCTGCCGCGCAGGCCGGCAAGGACGCTCCGGGCGGAAGCCTGTCCGGCCTTCATCATGATGATCTGGCCATCCGCGGTGCGGGCGAATTCGACCTTGCTGCCAGGCACGATGCCGAGCGCGTCGCGCACCCGTTTCGGGATGGTCACCTGACCCTTCTGCGTCACCGTCGTCGCCATCGGCAGGCCTCCAGTAATACTTCATACAAGGGATGTATTACCACATGGCTGCTTGTCCTGCCATGCCAGGCGAACCACGGCTGATCCGTCAGCCTTGAATCGCCCCGCAGGCCATGCGAGGAAGCGCGCCTTCGGAGCGGCAGACGGCCGCCCCTGCTCTGGGATTCCACCACCATGGCGACCTTCAAGCCGCTCGTCTTCTCGGGCATGCAGCCTTCCGGCGACCTGCACCTCGGCAACTATCTCGGCGCCCTGGTGAACTGGGTCGCGATGCAGGAGACGCACGACTGCATCTATTGCGTCGTCGACATGCACGCGATCACCGTCTGGCAGGACCCGAAGGCGCTGCAAAAGGCGATCCGCGAGGTGACCGCCGCCTATATCGCCGCCGGCATCGATCCGAAGCGTTCCATCCTGTTCAACCAGAGCCAGGTCCACGAGCACGCCGAGCTCGCCTGGGTGTTCAACTGCATCGCGCGCATCGGCTGGA
>CAZEZD010000154.1:1606-6885 GCA_964516115.1 uncultured Hyphomicrobiales bacterium | reverse complement strand
GCCGTCTCCGCCTGCTTGAACTCGTCGTCCATCACGGCGACGAACTTGGCGCCGAGGCTCTCGACCTGCTCCTTGGCGGCGGGGCGCACGTCGGTCGCGGTCACGACCGCGCCGAGGCGCCGCGCCGTGGCGATGGCCTGCAGGCCGGCGACGCCGGCGCCCATGACGAAGATTCTGGCGGCGGGAACCGTGCCGGCCGCGGTCATCATCATCGGCAGCGCGCGGCCGAAATCGCCGGCGGCATCGATCACCGCGCGATAGCCTGCAAGGTTCGCCTGGCTGGAGAGCACGTCCATGACCTGGGCGCGCGTGATGCGCGGCATCAGCTCCATGGCGAAGGCGGAGACGCCGGCCTTCGCCATCTCGGCGAGGGCAGCCTCGTTGCCATAGGGGTCCATGGTGGCCAGCACCACGGCACCCGGCTTGTAGGACGCCAGTTCGGCCACGCTCGGTCGGCGCACCTTGAGCACCACATCGGCGCCCTTGACCGCATCGGCGGTGACGGTGGCTCCCGCCGCCTCGAAATCGGCATCGAGAATGCCGGAGGCGAGGCCCGCGCCGGGTTCGACGACCAGATCGCCTCCCAGCGCCGACAGGCGCTTCACCGTGTCAGGCGTGCCGGCGACGCGCGGTTCGCCCGCCTCCGTCTCCCTGGGAATCGCGATCCGCATAGAATGCTCCTCCGGTCCGCCCTTGTGCCGGGCCGCTCCGAGGGGCGTCTTGGTCGTGTCAGGTCGCGCCCGCTGCCCCCCGATAGCGGGTGCGCATCACCCGTCAGAGCAGGAAGATCGCCATCAGGATCATGAGGACGACGAGGGAGATGGTGCCCCACTTGGCCAGCCCGACGAAGAACGCATAGGTGCGCTCGTGCTCGGCGTAGTCCATCGGTGCGGTCCCGTCGACACGCGGTTCGGACGCCATGGTTCAACTCCTGAAAGCCAGACCGATCTGTCTGATTGGGGTAGCGCATGGGACAATGTCTTGCAACGCACCCGGGTGGCTAATTTCGCCGCATCACCGCGGGGCCGTGAAGGCGGGTACGCCCCCCTGAACGCCCCCTGCCCCGCCACCACTACCGGCCGGTGCCGTGGGCAGCGGGGTACTCCGCTGTCCGGAGGATGCGGGCGTCGGATCGGGGCGCCGCTGCGGCCCTGGCGGAGGCACGGGCGCCGCCATCGGCGGGGCGGGTTGGGCCGGGCGCTGGCCCTCGTCGGTGAGCTGAACGGTCCACTGTCGCTGGTCCTGGGTATCGACCTCGAAGAAGCCGAGGCGGTCATAGCCGCGCGCCAGACACTGCTCGATGCCGCGGATCGTGAACTCCCTGTCGCGGGAGCACATGAAGGCGCGGCCGGACCACTCACCGCCCTGATCGTAGTCGACGGCGTAGAGGTAGTAGTAGCGCGCCACCAGAGGGCCCCTGAGGATCGTCTCGCAAGAGCGGGCCGACACGTTCCACCAGCCCTCGGTGGTCCATCCATCGCCATCCTTGTAGCCAATCGCGACGCCCACGCGGCTTGCCGTGGTGTTGCAGAGCCTGAGGTCGGCGCTGGCGGGCGCGGCCCCGCCGAGCCACAGCGTGCCGGTCAGGGCGCCGATGGCGATGATCGCGCGCGGTTGAGGGAATGAAGCCATCGAACCCGTATGGTCTGCCTGTTGGGCTTTTCGATGATGCGCCGACGGGTGTCAACGCATCGCCGGTCACGGAGGGGTGCGCGGGCGGGCGGTCCAGATGCCGAGCATGATGGCCAGGCCGCCGGCAACCTGTGTAAGGCTCAGGGCCTCGCCGAGCGCGATCCAGGCGAAAAGCGCCGCGATCACGGCTTCGAGGAATATGACGAGCGAGGAAAACACCGTCGGCAGCGTGCCAAGCGCCACCGACAGGAGTCCCTGGCCGGCCGCGTGCGTCAGCATGCCGAGCGCGATGACCGCGAGCCAGCCCTGAAGGCTCTGTGGCAGGATTCGGGGTTCCAGAAGCAGGGCGACGCTGAACAGCACCGCAGCGGTCACGGCCGTCGATTGCAGGGTCAGCCGCGCCGCCCCGTGGGTCACCCGGCCGATCCGGATGGCGTGAAAATAGAGCCCGAAGAAGACGCCCGTCGCGGCTCCGTAGGCGTCGCCGAGGAGGCGCGTGCGATCCACCTGCAGACTGTCGCCGACCAGGGCGGCGCCCCCGGCGATGCAAAGGGCAAGGCCGGCGAGCGTCCACAGGGAAATGGTGTCGCGGAACCACAGCCAGGCGACCAGGACAACCCAGACGGGGGCCGTCGTCGCCAGGAAGGTCGAGTTGGCGATGGACGTGTTGAGGATCGACAGGTGCCAGAAGAACAGGTCGCCGGCGAAGAAGACGCCGGCGAGAATCCCCGGCAAGGCGAGGCCGGGTCGCTGCGTCCGGCCGCGATCCTCGAACCGCATCCAGACATAGAGCACCGGCAGCGCCAAGAGCGCCCGCCAGAAGGCCGAGGCGAAGGGGCCGACATCGGCCAGCCGGACGAAGACCGGCGAGACCCCGAGCGCCGTCGCACCGGCGAGAAGGGCGAGAAAGGCGGCGGCCTGGGAGGGAGGTGCGGGAGGGCGGGTTGTCATGGCATGGGTTCGCCCGCCGATGCATAGGGGTCACGGCCCCTGTGGACAAGCGCCGCGCCGCTTGACCCCGCCGCCCGAATTCGCGAACCAGTGCGGCTTCCTCCGCCCCGCCCCTTGGAGCCTCACATGGTCGATACCCAGAGCGTCGCAGCCGATCAGCTGAAGTCCATCATCGAGCGCATCGAGCGCCTCGAGGAGGAGAAGAAGGCGCTGTCGGACGACATCAAGGACGTCTACGGCGAGGCCAAGGCCAACGGCTTCGACACCAAGGTGCTTCGCAAGATCGTCTCGCTCCGGAAACAGGATCGTGACGAGCGCATGGAGCAGGAAGCGATCCTCGAACTCTACCTGCAGGCGCTCGGCATGGCGTGAGGAATCCGGTCCCGCGGCGCCTTCAGGACGGCGCGGGACGCGCGGTGAACAGGGTGACGCCGGCGGCCGCGAGGACGGCGGCGAAACCGACATAGTCGAGAACCGCCGGGCGCTCGCCGACGATGGTCATGGCGCCGATCACGCCCACCACCGGAATCGCGAGCGTCGTCAGCGACGCCGCGGCGACAGACACCCGGGCCAGCAGCGTGAACCACAGAACATAGGCAAGCGCCGTGGCGCCGATCACGTGGAAGACGATGGCGATCCACGCCTCTGTCGACAGCGACGTCGGCATGACCTCCCCGCTCGCCACATAGCCGACCGCGGCCACCGCGGACGCCAGCAGCAGCTGATAGCCCGTCATCACCATCCGGTCGCCGTCCATCGGATGCGACTTCTGATAGACGCTGCCGGCCGCCCAGCTCACCGCGGCGATCATCGGAAACAGGAGGCCGAGCGGCGAGAGGCCGCCGGTCGCCGGCGGCAGGGCAAGGATACCGATGCCGGTCATGCCGATGGCGAGCGCCATCCATTTGGCGCGGTCCGGACGTTCGCCGAGAAAGAGATAGGCCAGCAGGATTGCCCAGAGCGGCGTCGTAAAGGTGAGGATCGCCGCCCGCGACGTCGTCGTGTTGAGCTGCGCGAAGACCGTGGCGAGGTTGAAGGCCGCGATATTGAAGATGCCGGCAATGGCCAGCGGCACCCACGAGGGCCGGCTGATCGCGAGCGAGCGCCCGCGCATGGCCGCAAAGGCCAGCAGCAACAGGGCGCCGGCGCCGAGGCCGGTCATGCGCAAAGCGAAGGGCGGAACCTCCGACAGCGCGATCTTCACGGCAGGCCAGTTGAGGCCCCACAGGATCGCCAGGGCGGCGGGAATGAAACGGGTCAGGTCCATCGTGTCCCGGCATGACCGGAGCGGGCTTGGCCGGACCGGAATCGAGGAAGATCACCAGCCTTCAGCGAGACCGGGCGGGGACGATGCGATGAATGCAGGGTGGTTCGCCATGGCCGGCGGCGCAGGTCAGGCGCGCGCCGCGGGCCGTTCAGCTCAACGCGACAGCCAGGCGCCGCGCTGGCGGGCGGGTGGCGCGCTGAACTCGATCGTGCGCAGCGAGGCGACGGCCTGCCCGGAGAACTGCTGCGCCGCCGCCAGATCAGGCGGCGTCGCCGAGAAGCTCATCGCCACCACCTGAACGGGCTGCTGGATCAGCCGCTGCTCGTGCGGGTTCGGCGCCTGCAGTACGACGGCAACCGGGCGCTCCGCTGCCGGCCGAGCGGCGGCAGTGCGCGTCGCTTCCGCATTCGGCGCAACCATCGGTGCGCCGGCCGGACGGGCGGCGCGGGTCGCGGGACGCGGGGCCTGCGCCGCCTGTTGCGGCGAAGGACCGGAGCGCAACGCCTGCGCAGGGCGCGGCTGCGGACCCTGGAGCGACGTGGCGCCCGGAAGGGTGACGGGCTGCGACGGAGAGGCGAAGGCAAGCGCGATGGCGGGTGCGGCCTCGGCCGGGCGTCCCCGCTGGTCGCCGGTGGCGATCAGGGGCGGTACTGCCGGGGCCGGCGTCGATCCACCGAGAACCTGGGGGCGCGCCGGCGGCATCGGCGCCTGTGCGATGACCGTGGGACCGGCATCAGCGAGGACGGTCGGCCGGGCAGTGTCCGCCGAGCGCTGTCCTTCGGCCGGGCCGGCGGAGGCGACAGCTGTCGGCGCCTCGCCCGGAACGGTCGGACGGGCGGGGGGCAACGGCGCGGCCATCAGCCGTTCAACCGCGTCCTCATCCTCGTTGCCACGAAGACGGGTTGCGGCCGGCGGAGCGCGCACCGGGAGCGGCGCAGACGCGATGAGCATGCGCGGCGGATTGTTGGTGACGATCTGCACCGGGCGGCCAGGCGTCTGGGCGTTGATCGAGGTCGGAACAGGCTGGCCGGCCACTGCCGGAGCCGGAGTTGCCGCAGGCTCCGGTGCGCGGGCAGCAACCACAGGGGCTGCCGGAGCCGGCTGCGGTGCGGCTGCACGCGCCGGCTGGCGCTGACCACCACCGAGCAGGCCGGCGAAGAGACCCATGGAACTGCTCCGCTGACGGATCACCCCACCGCGGTCGCTGTCGTCCTCGAAGGTTGCCCCTTCGTCGGCGCGGGAATCATAGAAGCGCGACGCGGTTCCGCCGCGTGAGCGCACCATGGTGAGCGCCGTGTCGAACCCGGCCAGCGGCCGACCGTCAGCCGGGATATGGACGGTGCGGCCATCCGGGAAGAGGCGGGCGAGATAGTCGCGCGAAACCTTGGGCCAGTGCCGGACCGAACCGGTATCCATGTGGACGAACTGG
>CAZEZD010000154.1:0-1596 GCA_964516115.1 uncultured Hyphomicrobiales bacterium | reverse complement strand
ACTGGTTGGCCGAGCCCGGATAAAAGCCGACGCCGCCGCGCTGCAGCATCATGCCGGCCTCGCGGACCCGCGTCATCGAGGCTCCGGGGATGTAGAAATCCATCGCCTGGCCGGTGATGTGGCGCGACTGCTGGGCGACGGCGCGGGAGCGGCGGCGCAGCATGGCATTGGTGCCCGCCGAACGGAAGGCGGAGACGACGTGGATCTGCGACTGCGCGCCGACCGAGCGGTACACTTCCCAGACGACGTCGAAGAGGTGCGGATCCATCCGCGTCGGCTCGTCGCGACGCCAGTCGCGCAGGAACCAGTTGAGCTTGTTCAGCGCGTCCTGGTCGTAGCGGCCGTTGCGCTTGAAGGTGATGAGGACCTGCTCGCCGGTGTGCTTGTGCAGCATCGACAGGGTGCGGGTATCGCCGTTCGCGACGACGGTCTGCGTGCCATTGCTGATCGCGATGAGAAAGCCGAATCCGAGAGCGACGGTGGCGGTGGTGCGCAGGGCGATGCGCGAAACCTGGCCAGGCACTGTGCGGTGGGCTGAGGACACTATGGCGAGGCTCTTTTGTCGAACGAAGGATGGTTCGTCGCCGACGAGAGCCGGCTCATGGTGAACGTATCATCGTCAGGATCAGTTAAAGAACCCTGAGTCCCGTCAACGGATCGACAACCATGACCCGCTCACGGATGCGTGACCGGTAGGCAGCAATCATGGCGAAATCATGCCGCAACCGGTTGCGCGATGGTGGTCGAGGTTAACGCAAGTCTAACCGCCGATGCCGGTCAGAGCTGCGCGAACCCGGGCATTGTGGCCATAGATGTCGGGCAGTTCAACCAGCGACCCGTCCGAATCCACCGTCATCGTGAAATAGACGAGATGGATCGGGATTGCCTGGCGGAAGCGGACCGACCGCTCCCCCGCGCCATAGAGACTGCGCATGCGCGAGGCCGTCCAGTTCTCGCCCGGCAGGGCGATTCCCAGGAGCAGCTCGGCCAGTTCCTCCGGATTCTGGACACGCACGCAGCCATTCGACAGCGCGCGGTTGGACTGGGCGAAATAGCTGCGCGACGGCGTGTCGTGCAGATAGACAGAGTGCCGGTTGGGGAACATGAACTTCATCCGTCCCAGCGCATTGGCCGAACCCGGCGGTTGGCGGAACGAGTAGCGCCCGACATTGGCGGCCGCCCAGTTGATCGTGGAGGCATCCACGACCCGGCCGCCCTGCATCACCTGGATGCCGCGTCGGGCGAAATAGCCGCCGTTGCGGCTGGCCGCCCCCAGCATGGACCGCCGGACGATCGACAGCGGCACATGCCACGACGGGTTGAGGACAATGAAGCTCATCGCGTCGGAGAAGACGGGCGTCTGCGTCTCGGCCCGGCCCATGACGGCGCGCGTGCGGTGGATGACGTTGCCGGAGCGCACGACATTGACGTGGTAGTCGGGCGAGTTGACCCAGACATGGGTGTCACCGAGTTGGCGCGGCAGCCAGCGCCAGCGCTCGAGATTGGCGATGAGATCGCGCTCCCTGAGCGCATGGCGGCGTGTCGCCTCGGTGGTGGTCATCTCGCGCCGCTCGCCCCGCATCTCGACGAGCTTGG
>CAZEZD010000153.1:0-6912 GCA_964516115.1 uncultured Hyphomicrobiales bacterium | reverse complement strand
ATCCTCACCCTGCTCATCGGCCTCGGACTTGCCGGTCCCGCCCTTCTGCCGAATGTCGGGCTCGCCGCGCTGGCGCAGCTCCAGCTCGGGCCGCCGCCTTCCCAGCCGAGAGCACCGGGCGCTCCGCAGGCATCGCCCCCGCAGACATCTCCGGCGCCGCGGCCGCCGCGCGCGGCTCGACCCGCCGCGCCGGCCGACACCGGCCCCTCGCCTCAGGACGCCCCGCGCGACCGGCGGCGCGCCCTTCCCGGCGAGACCGTGGCGCCCGCGCCGGACGAGACCGTGATCGCGCCTCCGCGCCAGAGAATCACCAATCCGACGGCCGTGTTCTCCGGGCTCGACAAGATCACGGGCCGGATCATTTCCTTCGACGTGGCGATCGACGAGACGGTGCAGTTCGGCGCCCTGCAGGTGACGCCGCGCGTCTGCTACACGCGCCCGCCCACTGAAACACCGCAGACGACCTCCTTCGTCGAGGTGGACGAGGTGACGCTCGGCGGCGAGGTTCGCCGGATCTATGGCGGCTGGATGTTCGCGGCCAGCCCCGGCCTTTCTGGCGTCGAGCACGCCGTCTATGACGTCTGGCTGACGGACTGCAAGCAGTCGGCACCCGTGATCCAGGACCAGACCCAGCAGAGCCCCGCGGCGCCGCAGCGCTGACGACCGCATCGCGCGGCGGTCAGCCGCGACCGATCCGGCATTGATCCGGCGGGTCCGTCGACCTAGAACCCACCCATGCGCCAGCTGCGCCTCGTCATCACTCTGCTGTTCGCCCTGACGCTGTTGGCGCAGGGCCTGATCGGGCACGCCGCGCGGGCGCATCTCGTCGCCGCGGCCTCCGCGGCCGCCGATCTCTGCGTCCCTGCCCCCGGCGAGGGTGACAAGCATCAAGGCCGTGACTGCCTCAGCCATTGCCTGACCGTTGCGATCCCCGAGACCGCGCCGCCACCGGCCATCGCAAGCTTGTTGCCTCCGTTCCGCCAGTTCGCCGAAACTTCACGGACCGTCGCGACCGCACCCCGCCTCACGCACATCCTGCATCTCGATCATGCGCCACGGGCTCCGCCGGCCGTCGCCTGACGCCGTCGCACCTCCCTATGGACATCATCGAGACATCACCATGAACCGACGTAGTTTTCTCGCGGCCGCAGCCGCACTCGTTCCTGCCTCGGGCGCGATTGCCCAGCACCACGGCACCCCTCAACAGCACCGCGCCGGCAGCCAGGTGGCGACCTTCCGGGTCGGCGCCATTGTCATCGAAGCCCCCTGGACCCGGGCAACGCCCGGCGGTGCGAAGGTTGCCGGCGGCTTCATGACCGTCCGCAACACCGGCACCGAAGCCGATCGCCTGGTGGGCGGCACCTTCCCGCACGCCCCGCGCGTCGAGGTCCACGAGATGGCGGTGATCGATGGCACGATGCGCATGCGCGAAATGCGTGGCGGTATCGAGATTCCGGCCGGCGGATCGGTGCAACTGCGGCCCGGCGGATACCACATGATGTTCATGGACCTGAGCCAGCCTGTCCGCACCGGCGCGCCGGCGCGCGGCACGCTCGTCTTCCAGAAGGCCGGCACCGTGGAGATCAGCTACGACGTCGCCCCCGTCGGCGCGCCCGGTCCGTCCGGAACCGGCGGCCACGGCGCCCCGAGGCACTGAGCTCGATGCTCACGCGCCGCACCTTCATCGCCCTGCCCGCGGCATGCGCCGCGGGTCCGGTCCTCGCCCATTCCTATCGCCACCGCGACATCATGATCGGCCACGCCTGGTGCCTGCCCGCTGAAGCCAGCAGCACGCGGGCCTTCATGCCGCTGGCCGTGGTGCAGGATCGCCCCGACGCGCTCGTCGGCGCGACGACACCCGTGGCCGATGCGGTGGAGTTCCGGCCCGTCGCAGCCGGCCCCGCGGTCGCGCGCTGGGATCTCGTGCCGCGCAGGCCCATCGGCATGCGCACCGACGGCCCGCACCTGCTGCTCACCGGCCTGCGTCGACCGCTGCGCATCCGCGACAAATTCCCGCTGACCCTCGTCTTCGAGCGCAACGGCGCGAAGGAGGTCGAGGTCTGGGTCGAACGCGCGCCCTATTCAAGCTGAAGCCCCAAGGACCCCCATGCGCTCCATCAGCCTCGCGGACCTGCCTGACGACCGCGTCTACAAGATCCTCTGCTCGCTGGTCATTCCGCGGCCCATCGCGCTCGTCTCCAGCCTCGGGCCGGGCGGCGCGGTCAATGCCGCGCCCTTCTCGTTCTTCAATGTCTTCTCGGAAGCGCCGCCGCTGATCGTCCTCGGCCTTCAGCACAAGGCCGATCACGGGCCCAAGGACACGACGCGCAACATCGCGGCGCATGGCGAGTTCGTGGTCAACATGGTCGACGAGGCCCTCGCCGACGCCATGAATCTCTGCGCCACGGACTTCCCCGCGGAGATCTCCGAGGTTGCCTCCGCGGGCCTCACGACCGCCCCCTCGACCACCATCCGGACGCCGCGCATCGCCGAGGCCCCGGCGGCGCTGGAATGCGTGCGCGAACTTTCCCTCGCCTTCGGCCCGCAGCGCGAGTTGCTGATCGGAAAGGTCACGCATGTCCATGTCCGCGAGGACGTGATGGACGAGGGTTTCAACGTCGATATTGCCCGCTACCAGCCCGTCGGCAGGCTGTTCGGCAATTCCTATTCCCGCCAGCGCGACGTCTTCTCCCTCGACCGGCTCGACTACGCGACCTGGGCCGCAAGCCAGACCGAGGGGTGACAGGCTCCGGCGCCGCGGGGCTTCAGACCAGGGACTCGCCGGCCCGCAGACGGGTGATGAGCTCGGCGACGTCATCCTCCTGGCGCGGCGGACTGACGAGATAGCCCTGCACCTGTGTGCAGCCGCAATTGCGGGCCACTGCCAGTTGCTCGGCCGTCTCGATACCTTCGGCAGTCGTCTCGATGCGAAGGCTGGCGCCGAGATCCGCCATGGCGCGGACGATGGCGGCATTGTCGCGATTGGTGTCGATATCGGCGATGAACGACCGGTCGATCTTGATCTTGTCGAACGGGAAGCTGCGCAGGTAGCTCAGCGACGAGTAGCCGATGCCGAAATCGTCCATGGCGATGCGGACGCCCATGCTCCGCAGTTCATGCAGCATGGCGATCGTCAGGTCGTCGTTCTGCAGCAGTACAGCCTCGGTGATCTCGAGTTCAAGGCGGTTGGCGGACAGGCCTGTCTCCCTCAGCGCGCGGCGGACGACGGCGACCAGGGAGCGGTCCTTGAACTGGACCGGCGAGAGATTGACGGCAACCTGAACGGATTCCGGCCAGTGCGTCGCCGCGGCGCAAGCCCTGGCGAGAACCCACTCCCCGAGCGCGATGATGAGGCCGGTTTCCTCCGCCAGCGGAATGAACTCGCATGGCGACACCAGACCATAGCCAGGGCGGTTCCAGCGCAGCAGGGTCTCGAAGCCGAGCAGCCGCAGGTCGCGGCTGCCGACCTGCGGCTGGAAGACGAGGTGGAACTCGTCCGCCTGCAGCGCCGTGCGCAGATCCAGCTCCAGCGCGCGGCGGGCCTCGAGCTTGAGGCTCATGTCGGGTTCGAAGAAGCGGAACATGGCGCGCCCCTCGAACTTTGCCCGGTAGAGCGCGAGGTCGGCGCATTTCATCAAATGATCGCCGCCCTTCGCGTCTTGTGGTGCGAGAGCGATGCCGATGCTGATGCCGGAGTTGATCAGGTGCCCCTCCACGACGAAGGGATCGGACATCAGGCGGACAAGGCGCCGGGCCAGTTCCTCCGCGCGGGCTGAGCCGGCGCCGTGCAGCAGGATGGCGAACTCGTCGCCGCCGAGCCGCGCCACGGTTCCGTGTCCCTCGACCGCCGCCTGCAGGCGTCGGGCGACGATCCCGAGCAGCGCGTCACCGACCGGATGGCCGAGCGTGTCGTTGATGCTCTTGAAGTGATCGAGATCGAGGCACAGCAGCGCCATCGGCTCGCCGGAGCGCGCGACCTCATCCAGCCCCTCGGTCATGCGCTGGTGGAACAGGGCGCGGTTGGGTAGTCCGGTCAGGGAATCGTGATGCGCCAGATGGGCGATATGCTGCTCGGCCTTGCGGCGCTCGGTGACGTCCTCATGCACCGCAACCCACCCGCCGTGCGGCATCGGGTGATAGAGAACCTTGAAGATGCGCCCGTCCGAAAGCTGCCGGTGCGACAGGAATTCGCCCTTACGCAGCCTGTCGAGATAGCTCTCGACCAGTTCGGCGGGCGTCGCCTTGGCGTAGTTGCCGACCTCGATGCTGTGCTCGACAATTGTTCGCATCGACACGCCGGGCCTCACCACCTCGGGTGACAGGCCGTACATGTCGAGATAGCGGCGGTTGCAGACGATGAGGTTGAGGTCCTCGTCGAGCATGCAGAGGCCGTGCGCCATGTTATTGAGCGCGGCGTCGAAGCGGCGGTGCTGCTCGCGCAACTCGGCCGCCGCCTTTTCGCGGTCGGTGATGTCGTCATAGGTGACGACCCAGGCGCCATTGGCCATGGGCCGCGAGCGCATGGCGAGGATGCGGCCGTTGCCGAGGTGGCGGTGTAGGACCATGTCCTGAGCGCTCGACAGGCCGTTCCTGAATTCCTCGAATACGGCCTCGGCGTCCTTGCCGGGAATATGGACACCATCGCCGACGCTCTTGGCGATGACGTCGAGCGCGCGCATGCCCGGTCTGGCATCGTCCTCACCGAGTCCGAAATGCTCCAGATAGCGCCGGTTCCGGACGACGATGCGCAGGTCGGAATCGAAGACGCAGAGCCCCTGCGCCATGCTTTCCAGCGTCGCGTCCAGCAGCATGTTCTGCTCCTGGATCGCCATGATCGCCTCGGCACGCTCCCGGTCGGCGCGGCGCAGATCGGTGACGTCCTCGAACATGCCGAGCCAGCCGCCGCCCTCCATGGTCTCGATGGAGACGGAAATCGTGCGGCCGTCGGCCATCGGCTGATCGTAGGTGCGGCCGCAGGATTCGGCGACGGCCTTCATCCGGCGATCGGTCAGTTCCTGCGCCGTCATTCCGGGATAGTTTCCGATCCGGACGCCGTGTTCGAAGATGCCGAGCAGCGTGATGCCTGGCTTCACCACATTAGGGTCGGCGCGAAAAAGGGTGAGGTAGTTGTCGTTGCGGACGATCAGCCTCTGGTCGGCGTCGAACATGCACAGCGCCTGCGGCATGGCGTTGAGCGCCGCATCGAAGCGCTGATGCTGCTCGTTCAAGGCCTGAACCGCCCGCTCGCGATCGGTGACATCCTCGGAGGTGAAGACCCAGCCGCCTTCCGGGGTTGGACGGGAGCGCGTCCGGATCCAGCGTCCGTCGAGCAGGCGGCGCCTGCGCACCACTTCCTTGCCCGCGGCAACGGTCCGGCGCGATTCCTCGATGAGCTGTTCCAGCGTGACGCCGGTGTAAACTCCGCGTTCCAGGCCACACGCAAGGATCTGATGGAGATGGGCGCCCGGTCGCACCACCGCCGGGTCGTAGTTGTACATCGTGATGTAGCGGTTGTTGAAAACCACGAGCCGCTGCGATGCGTCGAAGACGGCGAGGGCGTGGGACATGTTCTCCAGTGCCTGCCTGAAGACGGTCGCCTGCGCCCGCAATTCGTCCTCGAGGCGCTGCTGCGCCGTGATGTCCTGATGGATCGCCACCCAGCCGCCGTCCGGTGCCGGCTGGTAGGCGATGGACACCACGCGGCCGTCGGAGAAGCGCTCGACGCGGGAGAACGGCTTGCCGGCGGCAAGGCGCAGGAGCCGCTCCTGCCAGGCGTCCTCGAGGCTCATGCCGTCGAGCCTGCCCTGTTCGAAGCTGTACTTGAGGAGACCGTACATCGAGGCGCCGACGTGCGTGACGCTCTCCGGCATACCGAACAGGTCGCGCATGCGGCGGTTGGACAGACGGATGGTCAGATCGGCGTCGAAGACGCAGAAGCCGTGTGGAACCGAATCCAGCACGATGTCCCTGAAATCGACACTCGCGTCGCGCCGGTCGCCCGGCACGTCGCTCTGCGCGATCACGGCATCGCTGCGCGCCACCCTCACCCGAAGCTCTCCATGGCTCTTCGCCCACAGATTGCCCGGATGACAAGAATAACTCGTTAATTGCCGGGAGAGACACCGCGCGGCAGCGCCAAATCAGGCCGGAATAACCGCGGCAAGGCTCCCGCCATCCGTCCGGGCCGCCCGTTGGGCCGCCCGGACATCCTCGCACGGGACCGACGCCGTCAGGCCGCGACCACGGCCGCCAGCGATTGCTCGATGATGTCGAGACCCTTCTTCACCTGCTCCTCGGGGATGGTGAGCGGGGCGAGCAGGCGGATGACGTTGGCGTCGGGGCCGCAGGACAGCAGGATCAGGCCGTTTTCCTCGGCCTTGGCGATGAGGGCGCTGGTGAGGGCCGCGTCCGGCTCGCGCGTCTCGCGATCCTTGACCAGTTCGAAGGCCACCATCATGCCGAGGCCGCGCACGTCGCCGATGCAGGTGAAGGTATTGCGCTTGGCCATGTCCTTCAGGCGCGACTGCATCATGTCGCCGATCTTCGCGGCGCGGGCGCAGAGGTCCTCCTTCTCGATCACGTCGAGAACGGCATGGGCCGCCGCCACCGCGACCGGCGAGCCGGCATAGGTGCCGCCGAGGCCGCCGATCTGGGCCGAATCCATCACGTCGGCGCGGCCGGTCACCGCCGAGAGCGGGAAACCGCCGCCAAGACCCTTAGCCATGGTGACGAGGTCCGGAACGACTCCGGCGTGCTCCATCGCGAACATGCGGCCCGTGCGGGCGATGCCGGTCTGGATCTCGTCGACGATGAGCAGGATGCCGTGCCGGTCGCAGATGGTGCGCAGTTCGCGCAGGAAGTCGAAGGGCGCGACGTAGAAGCCGCCCTCGCCCTGGACCGGCTCGACGATGA
>CAZEZD010000152.1:0-6936 GCA_964516115.1 uncultured Hyphomicrobiales bacterium | reverse complement strand
ACGGCCGCCGCATCGACGAGGTGAGGTTCCATCCGAGCTACCACCGGCTGATGGAGCTCGCCATGGCCCACCGCATCCACTCCATCGCCTGGGCGGAGGAGAGGCCCGGCAGCCACGTGGCCCACTCCGCGCTCATGGCGCTGTTCTCGGAGGCCGAGCAGGGTACGATGTGCCCGATCTCCATGACCTATGCGGCGGTGCCGGCGCTGCACCACCAGCCGGATGTCGCGGCGCAGTGGGTGCCGAAGATCGTCGGCGGAAGCTATGACGCGCCGCTGAAGCCCATCGGGGAGAAGCGCGGCGTCACCGTCGGCATGGCCATGACCGAGAAGCAGGGCGGCAGCGACGTCAGGGCGAACACGACGCGGGCCCATCGTGACGGAGAAGCCTGGCGGCTCGTCGGCCACAAGTGGTTCTGCTCGGCGCCGATGTGCGACGCCTTCCTGACGCTGGCGCAGACGGATAAGGGGCTTTCCTGCTTCCTCGTGCCGCGCATCAGGCCGGACGGCGAGCGCAACAGCCTCCATGTGATGCGGCTGAAGGACAAGCTCGGCAACAAGTCCAACGCGTCCTCGGAGATCGAGTATCACGATACCCACGCGGTGCTGCTCGGGGAAGAAGGGCGCGGCATCGCCACCATCATCGAGATGGTCCACCACACCCGCCTCGACACGATCTCCGGCACCATCGGCATCATGCGGATGGCGCTGGCGCAGGCGCATCATCACGTCGCCAACCGGCGCGCTTTCCAGAAGACCCTGATCGACCAGCCGGCCATGCGGGCGGTGGTCGCGGACCTCGCCCTCGAATACGAGGCCGCAGTGGCGCTGACCATGCGGGTGGCGCGCGCCTTTTCCGGAACGAGCGAGGAGGACAGGGCCTTCGCCCGCCTCGCCGTCGCCGCAGCGAAATACTGGCTGACCAAGCGCAACCCGAATTTCGTCTATGAATGCATGGAGTGCCATGGCGGCGCCGGCTATGTGGAGGAGAGCCCTCTGCCGCGGCTGTTCCGGGAATCGCCGCTCAACGCCATCTGGGAGGGCTCGGGCAATGTCATCGCCCTCGACATCCTGAGGACGCTCGGCCGCGAGCCGCTGGCGCGCGACGCCTTCGCCGCCGAGGTGATGGCGGCGCGCGGGGAGAACGCCGTGCTCGACGCCGCCATGGAGGACATTGCCGCGCAGATCAGGCGGGTGCCGGCGGAGGCCGATGCCCGGCGCATCGCCGAGCGCATGGCGCTGGTGCTGCAGGCCTCGCTGCTCGTCCGCGGCGCGCCACCGGCCGTCGCCGACGCCTTCATCGCGACGCGCCTCGGCGGCGAGGGCGGCCGCTCCTTCGGCGTGCTGCCGCGGGCGGCGGATGTGGACGCGATCGTCGGACGGGTGGCGCGCTGACGGAGGCGGTCTAGACCATCGGGCCGAATAGTCCTTTCCCGGGGCCGCCCTAGGATGCCCTTTGGGAAACCTTGTATGCGCGATCCGCCGGTGTGGGTCGGCGGCCGCGGTCGGGGACAGGCGTTCATGCTCAGAGTGATCATCGTCTTCGGATTGCTCGCCGTCGTCGGCGGCATCGCCACCTGGCGGCCGGACCTCGCCGAAAAGGCCTATCTGCAGGTCCAGTCGCTGGTCACAACGGCCAAGCCGGCGCAGCAGGCCGCCCAGCAGCCGGGACAGGCCCGCCGGCCCGCCGGCCCGCCGCCCGTCTCCGTGACCATGGCGCGTGCCGAAAAGCGCACCGTGCCGATCATCGTCGAGGCGGTGGGAACGGTTCAGCCCATCGCCGCACTGCAGATCAAGTCCCGTCTCGACAGCCAGGTCGTCGCCGTCCATGTCGCCGAGGGCGCCTCCGTGAAGGAGGGTGACCTCCTGTTCAGCCTCGACGACCGGGTGCTGAAGGCGCAACTCGCCCAGATCGAGGCGCAGATCCTGCGCACCCGGGCGCAGCTCGAGCAGGCGGTGCGCGATCGTGATCGCGCCATCGACCTCAACCGCCGCAATGTCGGCACGGAGGTCGCCCGCGACAACGCCATCACCAACGTCAAGGCGGTGGAGGCCCAGCTCGCGGCGGACGAGGCGAACCGCAACAATATCCAGACCCAGCTCAGCTACACCCAGATCAAGGCGCCGCTGTCGGGCCGCATCGGTTCGATCATGGCCAAGGTCGGCACCTCGGTGCGCAACGCCGATACGGCTGCGATGACGACGATCAACCAGATCGACCCGATCCACATCGCCTTCGCCATCCCGCAGGCGACCTTCTACGAAATGCGCGCCATGCTGGGCGCAGGCGCCGCCCAGGTGGTGGTCGAGGCGACCGTCGGCGGGCGCACGTCCACCGGCGCCATCGCCTTCATCGAGAACCAGGTCGATCTCACCACGGGCACCGTCACCGCCAAGGCGCGGATGGAGAATGGATCGGAGCAGCTCTGGCCCGGGTCCTTCGTGCCGGTCAAGGTGACGCTCGGCACGCAGACCGACGCGGTGGTGGTTCCCGCGGTCGCGCTGCAGACCGGACAGAACGGCCCCTTCGTGTTCGTGGTCCGGGACGGCAAGGCGGCTGTCGCCGCGGTCACGGTTTCGCGGACCATCGGCGATCTCGCCGTGATCGAGAAGGGCCTGAGCGGCGGCGAGGATGTGATCACGTCCGGCCAGTTGCGCCTGGTCGCCGGGTCCAACGTCATTGCCAGACCGCCTGCGGCGACCACGTCGGGTCCCGCACCGCTCGCGCCGCAGGGCTGAGGAGAGAGCGATGCTGTCCGAACTCTGCATCCGCCGACCGGTGATGACCATCCTCCTGATGGTCTCCTTCCTCGCAGCCGGCATGTTCGGCTATCGCCAGTTGCCGGTGGCGGCCGTGCCGCGCGTCGATTTCCCGACCATCCAGGTCAGCGCCCAGCTTCCCGGCGCAAGCCCGGAGACCATGGCCTCCTCGGTCGCGCTGGTGCTGGAGAAGCAGTTCTCCACCATCGCCGGCGTGACGACGATGTCGTCGACCTCGACCTATGGCAACACGTCGATCGTGCTGCAGTTCGACCTCAACCGCTCCATCGACGGCGCGGCGCTGGACGTGCAGTCGCAGATCTCCGCCGCCATGCGCCGCCTGCCCCCGGACCTGACGACGCCGCCGAGCTTCAGGAAGGTGAATCCGGCCGACTTCGCCATCCTTTTCATCACCATTTCGTCTGACACGGCGCGCCTGTCGGACATCGACCGCTTCGCCAATTCCTCCATCCTGCCGCGCATCTCAACCCTGCCGGGCATCGCCCAGGTCCAGGTCTGGGGCTCGCAGAAATATGCCGTGCGGGTGAAGGCCGACCTTGAGCAACTCGCTGCCCGCGGCCTGACGCTGGCCGATCTGCAGAATGCGCTGGCGTCCGCCAACTCCAACCGCCCGGTCGGGTCGGTCAACGAGGGCGGCCGTTCCGCCATCCTCGATGCCACCGGACCGATCACCCGCGCATCGGACTACGCCAATGTGATCGTCGCCTGGCAGAACGGCGCGCCGGTGCGCGTGTCGGACGTCGCCAGCCCGGTCGACGGCGTCGAGAACGACCGTGTCGCCGCCTGGCTGGACGGCAAGCGCGCCATCGTACTCGGCGTGCAGCGCCAGCCCGACGCGAACACCGTCGATGTCGTCGACCGTGTCAGGGCCATGCTGCCGCTCATCCAGCGCGAGGCGCCGGCCGCCTACAACATCTCGATCATGATGGACCGGTCGAAGCCGATCCGCGAATCGATCGCCGACGTGGAGTTCACGCTCGGGCTCGCCGGCCTCCTCGTGATCATGGTGATCTGGTTCTTCCTGAAAAGCTGGCGGGCGACCCTCATTCCCGCGGCGGCGCTGCCGATCTCGATCATCGGCACCTTCGCCGTGATGCACGTCCTCGGCTATTCCATCGACAACATCTCGCTGCTGGCGCTGACGCTGGCGGTGGGCTTCGTCGTCGACGACGCCATCGTCATGCTCGAGAACATCATGCGCCACATCGAGGAGGGCATGGATCCCTTCCAGGCGGCGCTGGTCGGCTCGCGCGAAGTGGGCTTCACCATCATCTCGATGACCATCTCGCTGGTGGCGGTGTTCATTCCCGTGCTGTTCATGGGCGGCGTCGTCGGCCGCATGTTCGCCCAGTTCGGCGTCGTCATCTCCACCGCCATCCTGATCTCCGGCATCGTCTCGCTGACGCTGACGCCGATGCTCTGCTCGCGCATGCTGAAGCCGATCGACCACAACCACCGGCCGATCTTCCCGCTGCGCTGGTTCGAGGCCTTCTTCTCGGCGATGACCCGGGGCTACGGCTGGTCGGTGCGCAAGGTCGTCGCGATGCCGGTGATCATGCTGGGCATCACGCTCGGCACCTTCGCCCTCACCTTCGTGCTGTTCCGCGACATCCCGAAGGGCTTCTTCCCCAACGAGGACAACGGCCTGATCCGGGCCGCGACGCTCGGTCCGGACGACGTGTCCTTCGAGGCGATGGTCGAGCGCTCGCGGCGGCTGGCCGACGTGGTGCGGCAGGACCCTGACGTGGTCTCGGTCATGGCCAATATCGGCGGCGGCGGCGGAAACTCTACCCAGAACGCCGGCTTCCTGTTCATCACGCTGCGCGACAAGCCCGCCCGCACCGCCAGCGCCATCGAGGTGATCGCGCGGCTTCGGCGGACCACGGCGGAGGTGCCCGGCATCCAGGCCTTCTTCTCGCCGATCCAGTCCATCCAGGTCGGCACGGTTCAGAGCCGCTCGCAGTACCAGTACATGCTGCAGTCTGCGGATCTCGATGAACTGCGCCGCTTCGCGCCGCTGCTGGAGACCCGGATCCGGCAGATTCCGGGCATTCTCGACGTCAATTCCGACCTGCAGATGCGGGCCCGGTCGACCATTGTCGACGTCAACCGCGATGCCGCCTCGCGGCTCGGCGTGACCGCCGATCAGGTGCGCTCGACGCTCTATTCGGCCTTCGGCGCGCGTCAGGTGACGACGATCTATGCGCCCGAGGACACCTATCAGGTGATCCTCGAGGCCGATCGGCGTTTCTCCGACACGACCAGCATGCTGCGCCGCCTCTCGGTGCGCTCGTCCTCGGGCGCGGTCATCCCGCTCGACGCCGTGGCGACGATCCGCGAGGAGCCGACGGCGCTCAGCGTCGGCCATCTCGCTCAGCTCCCGGCGGTGACGCTCTCCTTCAACCTGCCGCAGGGCGTGGCGCTGTCGCAGGCGGTCGAGCGCATCGAGGCGGCAGCCCGCGAGATCGGCCTGCCGGCGACGATCCTCACCAGCTTCCAGGGCACCGCGCAGGTGTTCCAGCAGGCAGTGGCCAACCAGGGCTTCCTGCTCTTCGCGGCGGTGCTGGTGATCTACATCATCCTCGGCATCCTCTACGAGAGCTTCATCCACCCGCTGACCATCCTGTCGGGCCTGCCGTCGGCGGGCATCGGCGCGCTGCTGACGCTGCAGCTCACCGGCTTCGACCTGTCGGTGATCGCCATGATCGGCCTCGTCATGCTGATCGGCATCGTCAAGAAGAACGCCATCATGATGGTCGACTTCGCCATCGAGCGGCGCAATCACGGCGCCACCGCGAAGGAGGCGATCGTCGAGGCGGCGATCCTGCGCTTCCGGCCGATCATGATGACGACTCTCTGCGCCATCCTCGGCGCGGTGCCGATCGCCATCGGCCACGGCGCCGGCGCCGAGCTGCGCATGCCGCTGGGCGTCGCCGTGGTGGGCGGCCTCGCCGTGTCCCAGCTCCTGACGCTCTACATCACGCCGGTCGTCTATCTCATGTTCGACGGCCTGTCGGGCTGGATCTCGCGCCGCGGCAGCGCGGCGGAACCGGTTCCGGCCACGGCGCCCGCCGGAGGCACGGCGCACAGCCAGCCGGCGGAATGAACGGGGTTCGCGGGGCTGTGATGGCTCCCGCGCCCCCAGCGCATTGACAGCCAAGCCGCGAGGGCCCTACGCCTTCGGGCCATGCCGCGTATCGCCGTCATCGCCGACGACCATGGACTGTATCGCATGGGCCTTGCCTTCACGCTGAAGGACCGGCTCGGCTTCGACGGCGTCGTGGAGGCGGCCTCCCTCGACGAGGCGCTCGCCAGGCTCGACGACGCCGAAGGCATCGCCCTCGCCCTGTTCGACCTGTCCATGCCCGGCATGCAGAGCGCGGCCTCGCTGGCGGCGGTGCGCGAATGCTCCCCGGACCTTCCCATGGCCGTGGTCAGCGGCTCGGAGAACCGTGCCGACGTGCTGGCGGCGCTGGCGGCCGGCGTCAACGGCTTCGTGCCGAAGGGTCTCAGGGACAACGATCTGGTGGCGGCGCTGGAGACGATCCTGTCCGGCGCCATCTACGTGCCCTCCAGCCTGGCGCAGGCGACCGGCCCGGGCGGCGAGCCGGCATCCGGGTCCGGCGCCTTTGACCTCGGCCGCCTGACACCGCGCCAGCGCGATGTGCTGGGACTGCTGGTCGAGGGACGGTCCAACAAGGAAATCGCCAGGGCGCTCGATCTCGGCCACGGCACGGTGAAGATCCACCTCGCCGCGGTGTTCCGGCATCTCGGCGTGTCGAACCGGGCGGCCGCCGCGGCCGTGGCGGCGCCGCTGCTCGCACGGGGCTGACCTCAGACCATCAGCCGTGCAACCGCCGCCCGCAGCACGGGGATGGCGACCGGCTTCGTCAGCCAGGGGACGCCGCTGGCCTGCAGTCGCGCCAGGGTGCCGGGATCCGTCGCACCGGTGACGATGAGGGCGGGACGGGCGAAGCCGCGATCCCGCCGCCAGCGGTCGATGAGGTCGAGCCCGTCGTTTCCGCGCTCGAGTTGCAGGTCGATGACCGCGAGATCGATGGCGGCCCCGGCCGTCAGCGCCGCGGTCGCGTCCCCGCTGCTCGTGGCGGCGAAGACGGTGGCGCCGTCGTCGCGCAGCATGCCGGCGAGCGCCTCG
>CAZEZD010000151.1:0-6947 GCA_964516115.1 uncultured Hyphomicrobiales bacterium | reverse complement strand
GGAGAAGGAGGATCTCGCCCGCTTCATCCTCGACATCCGCGAGGGCATGGGCATCCCCGTCGTCCTCGTCGAGCACGACATGGAGGTCGTGATGTCGATCTCCGACCGCATCACGGTGATCGATTTCGGCGAGGTCATCGCCTGCGGCACGCCGGAGGAGATCCGCGCCCATCCCGCCGTCATCGACGCCTATCTGGGAGACGCGGCATGAGCGCCCCCCACATCTTCCGCGCCGATCCGCCGGCCGAGGGCCTGCGCCGTTCCGAGGGGCGCACGCTTCCGCAGCTGCTGCGCGACAACGCCGCCGAGTTTCCCGACGCGCCGGCACTGAAGTTCAAGGACGCCGGCATCTGGCAGCGGCGGAACTGGCGTCAGGTGCTGGACGAGGTGCGCGCCGTCGCCCGCGGCTTCGCCGCCATCGGCCTGAAGCGCGGCGAGGTCGTGGCGCTGATCTCCGAGAACACCGCCGAGCAGTTCATCACCGAGCTCGCGGTGCAGTCGATCGGCGCCATCACCGTCTGCGTCTATCCCGACGCGCCGGCCGACGAGCTCCACTACGCGCTGGATCACTCCGGCGCGGTCATGGCCCTCGGCCACGACCAGGAGCAGATCGACAAGATCCTCGCCTGCCTGCCGCGCATCCCGCGCATCCGACGCGCAGTTTTCGTCGAGGAGCGCGGGCTCTGGTCCTACGACGATCCATGCCTCATCTCCTTCGCCCGGCTGATCGAGGCCGGCAGGGAGTATGAATCCTCCGCCTGGGTCGATGCGCGCATCGCCGAGGGCAGGGCGGAGGAGCCGGCAGCCTATTGCTACACCTCCGGCACGACGTCGCGGCCGAAGGCGGCGGTGCTGTCGCACGCCTTCATCCTCGACAATGCCCACCGCCTCATGGGCTCGCTCAACGTCAGGCCCGGCGGCAACTACCTGTCCTACATCTCGCCGGCCTGGGCCGCCGAGCAGTTCTTCGGTATCGCCCTGCCGCTGCTCGCCCCGATGGTGCTGCACTTCGCCGAGAAGCCCGACACGGTGCAGCACGACCTGCGCGAGATCGGTCCGGAGTTCCTGATGTTCACCCCGCGCCAGTGGGAAATGCAGGCTTCCGGTATCGAGGCGCGCATGATGGCGGCCGGCCGCTGGCGTCAGGCGCTCTACCGCTGGGGCCTCGAGCAGGGCCTGAGGAAGGTCCGCGGCGAGGTGGACGGTCTCCTCGCCAATATCAGGTGGCGGCTTGCCGAGACACTCGTCCTCAAGGGCGTGCGCGACCTCCTCGGCCTGACGCAGGCGCGCGCCGTGCTCTCCGGCGGCGCCGGCCTCTCGGCGGAGCTGTTCGAGCGCTTCCGCGCCTTCGGCGTGCCGCTCGGCAACCTCTACGGCTCGACCGAACTCGGCCTCATCTCGACGCACCGCCCCGGCAGCCGCAACGCCCATTCGCTCGGCAGCCTGATGCCCTCCGATCCTTCGATCGCGACGCCGATCGAGGCCTGGGTCGACGAGCGGGGCCAGTTGCGCCTGAAGGTCATGGCCTTTCTCGGCTATCTCGACGATCCCGAGGCCACCCGCGACATGGGCACCGTCGCCGAGGGCTTCGAGACCGGCGATGCCGTGCGCATCGACGAGAGCGGCGAGCTGGTCTTCCTTGATCGTCTCAAGGACCTGCGCCGACTGAGCAGCGGCCAATCCTATCCGCCGCAGTTCATCGAAAACCACCTCAGGGCCGCCTCGCTGATCCGCGACGCCATCGTGATCGGCGACGAGACGCGCGAGCGGGTCGTGGCGCTCATCAACGTCGATTCGGAAATCGCCGGCCGCTTCGCCGAATTGAAGGGTCTCGCCTACGGCACCTTCCCGGAGCTGAGCCAGCTTGCCGAGGTGCGCCGCGAGGTGTCGGAGGCCATCGCGCGCGTCAATCGCCTCCTCGATCCCGGCGCCCGCATCGCCGCCTTCGCCAACCTTCCGAAGGAACTCGATGCCGACGAGTCCGAGCTGACTCGCTCGCGCAAGCTGCGCCGCGGCCAGATCTACGACCGCTACATCGCGATCATCGAGGCGCTCTACGAGGGCCGCGATGAGATCCGGACCGAGATCGAGGTCCGCTACCAGGATGGAACCACCAGCAAGCTGAACGCGCCGGTCGCCATCAACCGCTTGGGAGAGCCGGCATGATCAAGCTCGTTCAGATCCTGATCGAGGGCGCCCTGGTCGGTCTCGTCTATGGCCTCGTGGCGATCTCCTTCGTCGTCATCTACCGCGCCTCGCGCATCGTGAACCTCGCTCAAGGCGAGGTGCTCGTCATCGGCGCGCTCCTGCTGTGGAGCTTCACCGCCGGCATGAAGGCGGCGGGATGGGAGGTGCCGCTGGTCATCAGCCTCGCGATGACCCTTGCCGCCTGCATCGCCTTCGGCCTCATCCTCGAGCGTTTCGTCTTCCGCCCACTGATCAGTCAGCCGGCCTTCGCCATCTTCATGGCCTCCGTCGCCCTGCTCATCATGCTGCGCGGCACCGCCCAGCTCGTCTGGACCGCCGACACCCGCGCCTTCCCGGCCATCCTCCCCGAGGGCGCCTTCCATGTCGGGCCGTTCCTCGTCTCGACGCCGCTGGCGCTCGGAGGTCTGTTCTCGGTCCTGCTGGCGATCGGGCTGCACGCCTTCTTCACCCGGACCCGGCAGGGCCTGCGTCTCGCCGCCGTCGCCGAGGACCACCGCACCGCCATGTCGCTCGGCGTCTCGGTGCGCTCGGCCATCGCGACCGCCTGGATTCTCGGCACGCTGGTGGCAACCGCCGCGGCCATCGTCCTTCTTTCGGGTCGGGTCGTCTCGCTGGAGGTCGCCCATATCGGCTTTAAGGCACTGCCGGTGGCCCTTCTCGGAGGACTTGAATCCATCCGCGGCGCGCCACTGGCTGGCATCCTCATCGGCATCGGCGAGGCCCTCGCCATGGCCTATCTCGACCCGCTGACCAACGGCGCCGCCTCCGGTCTCCTTCCCTACGTGGTGATGATCACCGTCCTGCTCGTGCGGCCCCAGGGGCTGTTCGGCTGGAAGCGCATCGAAAGGCTCTGAACGATGCTTCCCACGGGCATTCACTTCGAAAGCTACGCTGCCGAGACCCACGTCCTGAAGACGCGGCGGTCGCAGTTCTGGATGGCGGCGCTGGTCGTCGGCCTTCTCGTCGCGCCCTTCTTCGCCGGCGCCTATCTCACCGGCATCGCCAGCGAGATGTTCATCACGCTGATGGCCGTCTATGGGCTCTATGTGACCGTCGGCATGGCCGGGCAGATCAACATCGCCCAGTCGGCCTTCGTCGGTGTCGGCGCCTTCGCCGCCGCCAAGCTCTCCGGCTACGGCGTGCCGGTCTTCCTGGTCATTCCCATCGCGGCGCTCTGCACCGGCCTTGTCTCGATCCTCTTCGCCCTGCCGGCGGCGCGGGTGAAGGGGCTCTACCTCGCGCTCACCACGCTCGCCGCGCAGGCCATGTTTCCGATCGTCATCTACGCCCTGCCGCCGGGATGGCTCGGCGGCCTCGCCGGCATGCCGGTCGAGCCGCTCAGCCTCTTCGGCTACGACCTCGGCAGCCCGGCGCGGCTCTACTACTTTACGCTCGCCATCGTCGCCGTGCTGACCGTCTCGGTGTTCCGCCTGCATCACTCCCGCTTCGGCCGGGCGATGATCGCGGTGCGCGACAACGATGTCGCCGCCGAAGTCATGGGCATGCCGGTGCTGAAGGTGAAGGTCATGTCCTTCTTCGTCGGCTCGCTCTTCGCCGGCGTCGCGGGCGCCTGCATGGCCTATGTGCTGCAGTTCGTGACGGCCTCGAGCTTCACGCTCTTCGCCTCCGTCTGGTACCTCGGCATGCTCATCGTGGGCGGCCTGCACTCGCCGCTCGGAGCCATCCTCGGCGTCGTCTTCATCACCGTCGTGCAGGAAAGCCTGCACAAGGTCGCCAACACGCTGATGCAGGTGGGCGCCGGCGGCGGCGGCACGCTGTTCGCGCTGACCTCCATCATCCTGGGAGGCTGCATCCTCCTCGCCCTCATCTTCGAACCGCGCGGGCTCGCCCATCGCTGGTCCGTGCTGCGCAACGCGTTTCAGATCTGGCCGTTCCCCCGCAACTGAGCGGGCCGGCGAGACAACAATCCGGGTCGAAACCGGAAAACAGGGAGGAAGACCGATGAAGCTGAGAACCAAGTTGATCGCCGCGGCGGCCTGGCTCGTCGCCAGCCTGCCCGCGACCGCCGCGGAATATGTGATGAGCGTGAGCGCCGATTTCTCGGGGCCTTTCGCCAACGTCATGCCCAACGCCATGTCGGGCGTGAAGACCATCGCCGACTGGTGGAACGAGGAGGTCGGCAAGAAGATCGGCGTCACCGTCAAGCTGTCGATCCACGACATGCGCTACGACGCGGCGGTCATCGCCCGCACCTGGCCGGCGATCCTGCGCTCCGAGAAGCCGATCATGCACCTCGGCTTCGGCTCGCCGGACCTCACCACCCTGATGCGCCGCCTGCCCAACGACAAGGTCCCCATGCTGATCGGCACGGCCATGGTCGGCCTCGTCTGGTCGCCCGACGGCTGGCACTACGCCATCCGCCCGACCTACAGCCATGAGTTCGCCGGCCTGCTCTCCCGCATGCAGCAGGAGAAGAACCGCGTGCTCCGGATCGCCTCGATCAGCACGCAGAATCAGGCGGGCTTCGTCGACCAGATCAACGGCCTGCGCCACATGGCCAAGACCTATCCGGCCCGCTTCGAAATGCTGGACACGCAATGGGCCGACACTGCGCCCGTCTCGCTCACCAGCAGCGTGCGGGCCATCGTGGGCCAGAATGCCGACGTCATCATCGTCGGCGGCACGACGGCACAGGTCCAGGCGACGGCCAGCGCTCTGAAGGAACTCGGCGCGCGCATTCCGGTGATCACCTCGACGCACAACGGCCTGACCGAGGCCGCGAAGGGCACCGCGCTGGCTGACATGGAGGGATTCTACTCGGCCTTCTCCTTCGCCTCGCCGGCGCAGGAAAACCTGCCGATCCGGGACATCTTCAATCGCCACCGCAAGGAAGGAACCTGGGGTCTGATCACCGCCCAGTCCGCCGCCCAGGCCCTGCTGGCGCTGCGGGTTCTGGAACGGGCGGTGGCCACGGTCGGTCGTGACAACGTCACGGGCGAGGCCATGCGCCAGGCCCTGCTCGACAATGTCTACACCGAGCAGGAGCTCCTCGGCGCGCTGCCGACGCTCGACTTCGACGCCTCGGCGCCGTTCCCGATCGGCGAGATCCGGGCGACCGCCGAGGTGGTCAGGAACGGCCAGATCGTGCCGCTCGGTGGCGGCTGGATCGACGTTCCCGTCATCACCAAGTGGTAAGTCGGAAGAGGCGCTGACATGGGCTTGTCTCTCACCAACGTCGACGTGGTCTATGCCGGGGTCATCCAGGTCCTGCGCTCGGTCAGCATCGAGGTTCCCGATGGCAGCATGGTCGTGCTGCTCGGGTCCAACGGTGCCGGCAAGACGACGACGCTGAAGGCCATCTCCGGCCTGCTCCATGCCGAGCTTGGTGAGGTGACGGCCGGCCAGGTCCTGCTGGACGGCGAGGACATCCGCAATGCGGATGCCGCGGCCATCTTCCGGCGGGGCGTGGTGCAGGTGCTGGAGGGGCGCAAGGTCCTCGAGCACCTGACCGTCGAACAGAACCTGATGGTCGGCGCGCATCTGCGCGCCGACCGCCGGGCGGTGAAGGCCGATCTCGACCGCGTCTTCAGCTATTTCCCCCGCCTTCCCGACCTCCTGCAGCGCACGGCAGGCTATCTCTCCGGCGGCGAGATGCAGATGATGCTGGTCGGCCGGGCGCTGATGGCCAGGCCCCGCATCCTGATCCTTGACGAACCCTCCATGGGCCTCGCCCCGCTGCTCGTCGAGCAGCTGTTCGAGACGATCGGCCGCATCCGGAAGGAAGAGGGCCTGACCATCCTCATGGTCGAGCAGAATGCCCGGGCGGCAGTGCGCCAGTGCGACTACGGCTACGTCATGGAGGCCGGCCGCATCGTGCTCCACGGCACGCGCGAGCAGCTGGAAAGCAACCAGGACGTCAAGGAATTCTACCTCGGCTTCTCGGGCGCCGAGGGGCGCGACCGCTTCCGCAACATCAAGCACTACCGCCGGCGGAAGCGGTGGCTCGGGTGACGGGTCTCCCCTTCGCCTCCCGCCGCACTTCTCCGCAGCCGACGCCCGACCACAGGCATTGAACCGATGGCCCAGCTGACAAGCCGATGCAACCCGAACGACCCCCTCTTCCGGGCGAACGCCGAGGCCTATGACGGCCTGCTCGCCGATCTCCACGCCAAGTTCGACTGGGCGCTGGCTGGCGGCGGCGCGAAGATGATCGAGCGCCACTACAAGCGCAACAAACTGCTGGTCCGGGACCGCATCGACCTCTTGATCGATCCGCTGACGCCCTTCCTCGAGCTGTCGCCGCTGGCCGGCTGGGGCCTGTACAACAACGGCCTGCCCTCCGCCGGCATCGTCACCGGCATCGGCACGGTGCGCGGCGTCACCTGCATGATCATCGCCAACGACGCGACGGTGAAGGGCGGCTCCTTCTTCAAGGAGACGGTGCGCAAGCACATCCGGGCGCAGGACATCGCCCAGGAGAACCGGCTGCCGGTGGTCTATCTCGTCGATTGCGGCGGCGCCAACCTGCAGAACCTCGAGGACGTCTTTCCCGACCAGGAGCATTTCGGCGGCACCTTCTATCGTCAGTGCCGCATGTCGGCGGAGGGCATTCCGCAGGTGGCGACGGTCTTCGGCGAGTCCACCGCCGGCGGCGCCTATATTCCGGTGCTTTGCGACGAGTTCGTCATGGTGGCGGAGAATTCCTCCATCCATCTCGGCGGCCCGCAGATCGTCCGCGCGGCCATCAGCGAGGTTGTGGACCGCGACTCCCTCGGCGG
>CAZEZD010000150.1:0-7020 GCA_964516115.1 uncultured Hyphomicrobiales bacterium | reverse complement strand
GCGTCATCCGCGGCGACAGCATGGCGGACCTGGAGAAGCAGATCGCCTATCAGGTCGGAGCCATGCAGGCGCTCGCCGTCATGGCCGGTCACAAGGTCACGCATGTGAAAACCCACGGCGCCATGGGCAACATGTCCAACGACGACGACGACATGGCGATGGCCGTCGGGCGCGCCATTAAGGCGGTCGATCCCTCGCTGGTCTATGTCGTCATGCCGGGCCTCGCGACCGAAAGGGCGGCCGAGAAGCTCGGCCTGCCCATGGCGCGCGAGGTTTTCGCCGACCGGACCTATGACGACTCGGGGAACCTGACGAGCCGCAAGGTGGAAGGCGCCGTCATTCACGATGCGGCCCTGGCCGCCACGCGCGTGTTGCGCATGGTCGAGGATCAGGAGGTCGTCACCGTCACGGGCAAGAAGCTGAAGGTGAAGATCGACACGATCTGCGTCCACGGCGACAACCCGGCGGCGGTGGCCATGGCGAAGACGGTGCGCGAGACGCTGGAGGCGGCCGGCATCGCCATCCGGCCGTTCAAGGCCGGTTAGAGCCGCGTCGGGTCACCTGATCGACCAGCCCGCGCAGGGGCGAGAAGGTGAAGCGCACCGTCGCGGCGCCCGGCGGCACCTCGACCGCCCGGACGAGACCGTAGGCCCGGCGGATCGGCACCGCGCGCCCGTCGATCGTGGCGCGCCACCATGGGTGCCAGGCGTCCGCCAGGACGAGATGGCCGCCTTCGCTGGTGGTGGTCGATACCGTCACCGTGCTGTTGCCATAGGACAGGAGCCGCGCGCTCCCTCCGGCGGAGCCAGCCCTTCGAGCAATCCCCTCGATGAGGACGGTTTCTCGTGGATCAAGGTCGGAGGGAAAGCCGGCGACAGCGAGGTCGGGCGGTGTCGGCGCCGCCGACCGGGCGATCCAGACGCGGGGCAGGGCGCGGGGGTTCTCGTAGATGCGCACCTCGCCCTCCTGTGCCACCATCGCCATCGCACCCGACGGCAGCCTCCGGTCGACATCCTCGACGCGCCCGCACGTCACGACGTAGCGCAGGCCCAGAATATCGGCGAGTACGGACTGGTAGGACGGGAAGGCCGGTGGAAAGCGGCGCTGGTTCGGCAGGGCCGCAATGTCCTCGGCGCCGACCAGATTGGCATAGGCCGCAGACCGCACGGGATTGAAACCGAGCACGTCCTCGAAGTCGTGGGACATGGCGGCGTTCTGCCACTCGTAGCCGAGGCCGATCAGCTCCACCCGGTCGCGTCGGGTCTCGTCGCGGACCGTCAGGGAACGGATGAGTGCGATGGCTGGATCCCGTGTCTGGGGTTCCAGCACGGCGTAGGCCGATGGCAGAAGGGCGGTGGATTCGCTCGGGCCGTTGGTGAGCCTGAGGTCGGCCGTGAGGATGACCGCCATGACGAGCGCCATGGTCGTGGCTGCGAGACGCGGGCGAGCCGCGAGGACAGCGAGGGAGATCGCCAGCGACGCGGCGCCGATGGCGAGCGACACCCACGCCGCCTGCGGCGCTTGCTTGCCAATGATCAGGCCGACGGCAACAAGCATGACTGCGGCAACGATCGCACCTTCGACGCGCCAACTCGTGGCGAGTCGGCCGGTCAGAAGCCGGTGGGCGCCGTAGCCCGCAAGGATGGCGAAAAGACCGCCGATGACGAAGGCGGCATCGGCCGGACGGCGGAAGAGCTCGACGCCCGGCAGATGCCAGAACAGCCGGAAGGCGGGCGTGTACCAGCCGAGGGCATAAAGCAGCATCAGCGCCAGGGCGATCGTCACGAAGCGGATGTCGCGGTCGAAAGCAGCGCCGGTCCGCAGCGTCGCGAGAACCAGAAACAGGGGCAGGGCACCAGCGTAGAGGTTGCCCATGTTGCGGGCGAGGAAGAGCCCGGTCTCGCCCCAGGTCGGGCTCGGCGGGCCCCAATGCTCCACGAGCGGCCCGGCGGCCCCGTAGAGGTTGCCGACCAACCATGTGAGGAGATGGGCCGGATGGAGGGAGCCCCGGCCGGCACCGTCCTCGTCGATGACGATCCGGTTGGATTCCGCCCCCCAGAGAGCGGACATGAGGACCGGCACTGTGACGACCAGCGCGCCCGTCACGGCGGTCGCCGCCAGCGGCGCGATGCCGCCGCGGATGGAAGCGCCGATCCTCTCCGCAGAAACCCAGTGATGCACCACCGCGCCCGCCAGCAGATAGGCGAGAAGCATGGCGACCTGATCGCGCCCCAGCACCATCAGGGCCGCGGCGAGGCCTGCCGCAACGCCGTAACCGACGGATCGGCGGTCGAGGGCGCGCGACAGCAGCCACCATGCAATGGGCCACCAGCACAGGGAGAAGACCTGACTCAGATGCTGGATGCGCCAGCTGGCGGCGGCCCCGAAGGCGAAGGCGAGGGCGGCAACCAGGGCGCCGCCCCAGTGCCAGCCGCGATCACGGAAGATCAGGATGACCGCGATGCCGCCGGCCAGCAGCATGGCGAAGACGGCGCGGTCCATGGCCACAAGCGAGGGCCGCGGGTCGAGGGCAGCGAGCGCCAGGAGCGGCGCCGAGAACAGCACGGACTGCGGATCGGCGATTTCAGGTGAGCCGGCAAAGATGTTCGGTGACCAGGCTGGAGAGACCCCGCCGTAGATCGCGCGCGCCGCGAAGACCAGATGCGGATACCAGTGCGCCTTCGCGTCCCAAGGGATGGTGACGGAACCGGTGAGCCAGGGGCCGGCCAGCACAAGCCAGCCCAGAGCGAACAGCACAAGCACCAGGGCGAGGCGGAAGGGCGCTGGGGCGATGGGGTGCATAGGATCAGCCGGCCGGGACACCCAGCGTCTTAGCCGAGCCGCGCGGTCTCCGCCACTGGCCGCCGGCAGGTCACTGTCCGGCCGGTCACTTGCCGGCGGTCAGGCTGGCGAGAAGCGCATCAGCGTCGATGGCATGGCCGGCACGGTCGCGCTTCGACGTCAGGTAGCGGACGTTCTCGTCCGTCGCCCGCCCGATGACCCGCCGTTCCGAGCGCACATCGATCCCTGCCTCGGCCATGGCGGCGATCTTGGCGGGATTGTTGGTCATCACGTCGATCGAGGTCACCCCGAGTTGCTTCAGCATCGTCGCGGCGAAATCGAAACGGCGCTGGTCGAGATCGAAGCCGAGAACCTCGTCGGCATCATAGGTGTCCCAGCCCATGGACTGGAGGCGGTAGGCGCGCATCTTGTTGGCGATGCCGTTGCCGCGCCCTTCCTGGTCGAGATAGAGCAGCACGCCGCCGCCATTCGCAGCCATCCATTCCACCGTGTCGCGGAGTTGGTCGCCGCAGTCGCACTTGAGCGAGCCGAAGAGATCGCCGGTCAGGCAGGCGGAATGCAGGCGAACCGGGACGGGCCGGGTCAGGTCCGGCTTGCCGATGACGATCGCCACCTGGTCGCGCAAGCCCTCGCCGCCGCGGAACACCACGAACTCCGTCTCCGGAGCCCCTTCGAGCGGCACCGGCGCGCGGCCGACGATGCGGATATTGCGCGCCTGCAACCGGCGGAAGGCGAACAAGGCCTCCGCATCGACCGTCAGGATGTGCGTATTCGTGCCAAAGGTTGCCGGCAGCGGGATCATCACCACGGCGGGAACCACCAGTGCGAGACGGGCGAGCTCGAGAGCAGCCTCGTCGAGTTCGTCGACGGGAAAGACGGGCGCATCGACATGGGCGCCAATCATGAGCGCCAACATCTCGATGCGTGCGGGATCGACCTGCGGCAGGGCGATGCGGGCCGGAGCGGAGCGATCCAGCCCCAGACGGCGCAAACGCGCTGCGGGCAGAAGAAGATGCGGCATGGTGGACGCAAAACGCGCGGCCGCCTCCGCCGCCGTGGCATCCATGCCGTCGACACCGAAGGCGAGGACAGCGCGGCCAGCGCTGGTGATGAGCACCGGGCGGGCGGCACGGAATTCCGCGATGGCCCTTTCGACCTGCGCCCGGACGATATCGACCTCGTCACCGAGGATTCCGGAAGTATCCATCGTCAAAAAACGGTCCTTCGCGCCGCGCACGGTTGCCGGATTGGTGGTCCGGCCGGCGGCAATACCCCTATGTATGTCGTCTGCGCCCCATTTGGATCAAGTCAGGCTAAAAAAGTGTCGCGATCGATCATGGCAGCAAGACGTCGGCACGCCGCGCGGCATGGCCGGAAACCCGCATCCGGGGCTTCCGCTCTCTTGCATCGGCGGGTCAGGCTGATCATCATCCCGGACTGAAGCCGAAGAGGAATGCCAGCCATGTCGCAGACCGATGTCTATTCGACGCCTCACCGCTTCGTCCATTGGGCCACAGCCGCCCTCATCATCGGTCTGGTGCCCGTCGGCATCTATATGTCCAATATTCCCTATCCGCCCAATCCCGGCGCCAATCCGGCGCTGAAGAACACCCTGTATGAACTGCATAAGTCCTTCGGGCTCATCGTCCTGATTCTGGCGGTCGCCCGGGTCGCGCTGAAGGTGACGCAGGGCACCCCGGCGCCGGTTCCCACCCTGACGCGTTTCCAGCGGATTGCCTCGGGCGCGACGCATCATCTGCTTTACGTCTTGATCTTTTTCGTGCCGCTGGCGGGATGGCTCGCAACATCCATGTGCTATGGGCCCGTGCGCCTGTTCTGGACCATTCCGGTGACGCTGCCGTTCACGGCGCAGGAGAGCACCTGCGCCGCCGTGTACCGGGTCCACTTCGGCGGGGCCGTGCTAATGACGCTGCTGGTCTTCGCCCATGTCGGCGCCGCGCTGATGCATCTCGTCATCATCAAGGATGGCGTGTTCCGGCGCATGTGGCCGTGACGTCGATCTGACGCTTCCGCAGAAACGCGACTGCCGGCCATGGGGACAAGGCCGGCAGCGGCGTTTTCTGATATGAGCGCGATTCGGTCGCGCGGACGGATGAGTTCAGTGCACGCTGACGCTGCCTGTCCTGAGGCGCGTGATCTGGTCCTTCAACTGGAGCTTTCGCCGCTTCAGCGCAGCGATTTCCTCGTCCTGGGAGGACGGGCACGCAACGGCCGAAGCCAGTTCACGCTCAAGCGCCTCGTGGCGCCGTTCGAGTTCCGAGAGATGCGACTGCAGGCTCATCCATATCCTCCTTGCAAGAGAATGTGCCGACGGCCCCGGACGAGGTCCGAAACGCATCGGACTGGTGATCAGTCTGAACCCGTATGCGGCAAAGTAAAGTCACGGAATGTTACGGCGAATTGTCCGGGCCGGCCTCCTGCGGCCTTTGGCTGCCTTGCCGGGCGGGATCGATGGGCTGCATACTGACCCTGTTGGCTGCGGCGCGGCGGCTCTGGCATGCGACTGGACGATGGCGTTGACGGAAACGGAAGAAGACGAGGCCCTGCAGGAGCTTGAGCGGCTGAGGCAGGAGCACCGCGATCTCGATGCGGCCATCGACGCACTGGAACGCGTGGCAGTCTCCGACAGGCTGCAGATCCAGCGCCTGAAGAAGCGCAAGCTCGTACTGCGCGACCGGATCAGCTACCTGGAAGACGTCCTGACGCCGGACATCAGTGCCTGAGACCGTATTTCCGCGGGTCAATGCCTGACCCAAAGGTCGCAGCCTCGACCGTCTTGCTCCGGCGTCGTCGCCTGCCTATTCTCCGCCGCTTCTTTCTGGATGCCGTCGGTCCCTCGACGGGTGGGGGAGGCATCGATGCCGCAGGCGGCCGCGAACGGGGAAAAGCCCGTCGCCATCATCATGGGGTCCCAGTCGGACTGGGCGACCATGCGGCATACGGCCGAGACGCTGGATGCCCTCGGCATCGCGCATGAGGCGCTCATCGTCTCCGCCCATCGCACGCCGGATCGCCTCTTCGCGTTCGCGAAATCGGCGCGGGACAAGGGGTTCAGGATCATCATCGCCGGGGCCGGCGGCGCGGCCCACCTGCCGGGCATGGCGGCGGCCCTGACGCCGCTGCCGGTCTTCGGCGTCCCGGTCGAGAGCAAGGCGCTCTCCGGCGTCGACAGCCTGCATTCCATCGTGCAGATGCCGGGAGGCATTCCGGTCGGCACCCTCGCCATCGGCAAGCCGGGGGCAATTAACGCGGCCCTGCTCGCCGCCGCCGTTCTGGCCCTGAACGATCCGGCACTCGCCGATCGCCTCGACGCCTATCGTGCGCGCCAGACCGCCGCCATCGCGGAGCGTCCCCGTGACGACCTCTGACCGTTCGGTCGGCCCGGACCAGATCATCGGCATCCTGGGGGGTGGCCAGCTCGGCCGCATGCTGGCTCTCGCCGGAGCCCGTCTCGGCCTGCGCTGCCATGTCTATGCCCCCGAACCCGAGAGCCCCGCCTTCGATGTGGTGCGGCGGATCACCGAGGCCGACTATTCGGACGAGGTGGCTCTGGCGCGCTTCGCCGAGGACGTCGACATCGTTACCTATGAGTTCGAGAATGTTCCCGGCCGGGCGGCCGATTTCCTCGCCAGCCGCCTGACAGTGCGGCCCGGGCCGCATGCCCTGATCGTCTCGCAGGATCGCGTCATCGAGAAGACCTTTGCCCGGGATTGCGGCATCGACGTTCCCGCATTCGCCGCCATCGACAGCGTCGATGATCTCGTCCGGGCGATGGCCGAGATCGGTCTGCCGGCGGTGCTGAAGACGCGCCGTTTCGGCTATGATGGCAAAGGCCAGGTCGTCATGCGGCAGGGAGACGATCCCGTCCGCGCGCTGGCGACGATCGGCAACCAGCCGGCCATCCTCGAGGCCTTCGTTCCCTTCGAGCGCGAGATCTCGGTTCTGGTGGTGCGCGGACAGGATGGCGAGATCCGCCACTACGACCCGGTGGAGAACGTCCACCGCGGCGGCATCCTGCGCACCTCGACCGTGCCGGCCGACATCGACGTGTCGCTTTCGGCGAAGGCGGCTCTCACCGGCACGGTTCTCGCAGAGAAGCTGGGCTATGTCGGCGTCCTCGCCGTCGAGCTCTTCGTGACGCGCGACCATCGCCTGCTCCTCAACGAGATGGCGCCGCGCGTCAACAATTCGGGCCAC
>CAZEZD010000149.1:3983-7042 GCA_964516115.1 uncultured Hyphomicrobiales bacterium | reverse complement strand
TGAGGACGCGCGTCACCGCACCGGTGCCGCCGTTGAGGATTCGGACGCGGAAGTCGACGAGCTCCAGGTCCTCGATGAACCGCTGGTAGCGGCCGAGATCCTTGCGCAGGGCGGCATCCAGCGCATTGACCGGGCCGTTGCCCTCCGCCGCCGAGATCATCACTTCGTCGCCGACCTTTACCTTCACGGTCGCCTCCGAGAAGGTGACGAGGTCGCCCATGGCGTTGTAGCGGCGCTCGACATTCACCTTGAAGCGCTCGACCATGAAAAAGGCCGGCACCTCGCCCATGACGCGCTTGGCGAGCAGGAAGAACGAGGCATCCGCGCCCTCATAGGCATAGCCGAGGCTTTCGCGCTCCTTCACCTCGTCGAGGATGCGGGCGACGCGCGGGTCGTCCTTCGCCACCGTCAGGCCGACACGCTCGAGCTCCGCGAGGACGTTGGACTTGCCGGCCTGCTCCGAGACCAGGACGTGGCGGCGGTTGCCCACCGTCTCCGGCGGCACGTGCTCGTAGGTCTCCGGCTCTTTCAGCACGGCGGAGGCGTGGATGCCGGCCTTGGTGGCGAAGGCCGATGCGCCGACGTAAGGCGCATGGCGGTTCGGCGGCCGGTTGATCAGTTCGTCGAGCTGCCGCGAGATCTTGGTGAGCTGGGTGAGCTTGTCGCGGGTCACGCCGATGGCGAAACGGCCCGCATAGGCGGACTTCAGCAGCAGCGTCGGGATCAGCGAGGTCAGGTTGGCGTTGCCGCAGCGCTCGCCGAGGCCGTTGAGCGTGCCCTGAACCTGCCGGCAGCCCGCCCGCACGGCGGCGAGCGAATTGGCCACCGCCTGCTCGGTGTCGTTATGGGCGTGGATGCCGAGCCGGTCGCCGGGGACGACCGCTGTGACGTCGCGCACGATCGCCTCGATCTCCTCCGGCAGGGTGCCGCCATTGGTGTCGCAGAGCACGACCCAGCGCGCGCCGGCCTCATGTGCGGTGCGGGCGCAGGCGAGGGCATAGTCGCGGTTCGCCTTGTACCCGTCGAAGAAGTGCTCGCAGTCGACCAGCACCTCGCGCCCGCGCGCCTTCGCTGCCTGAACGGAGTCGGCGATGCCCTCGAGGTTCTCCTCCAGCGTGCAGCCGAGCGCGACATGGACATGGTAGTCCCAGGCCTTGGCGACGAAGCAGATGGCGTCCGCATGGGCATCGAGCAGCGCCGCGACGCCGGGATCGTTGTCCGCCGACCGTCCCGCTCGCTTTGTCATTCCGAAGGCGGTGAAGGTGGCGTTCAGCCGGCGCGGGGCGCCGAACAGCGCCGTGTCGCTGGGATTGGCGCCGGGATATCCGCCCTCGACATAGTCGATGCCGAGCGCGTCGAGCAGGCTCGCGATCTTCACCTTGTCGTCGAGGGTGAAATCGACGCCGGTCGTCTGCGCGCCGTCGCGCAGCGTCGTGTCGAACAGGTAGAGGCGCTCGCGGGTCTCGGATGTCATGGGATCGGTCATGGCGACTTAGATCAGGCCTTTCCAGCGCAGCACGACGAGCGTCAGCGCGATCAGGAACAGGAACTTGAGGCCGACCCAGAAGGCGATGCGCTTCAGGGCGCGGGCCGTGTCGGGCGGCAGGGCGGACGGCTGCTCGCTCATGGCCCCGGCGCCCGTGCCGGCGGCCTGGCGGCCGTGTCGTGGTCCGGGTGCTGGAAGGAGACGACGGAGGCGTAGAAGCCGGCGACCTTCTCCTGTTCGTCCGGCGAGCGTGTCGGCAGTCCCGCGAGGTCGGAGAAGAAGGGCATGCGCGCCTCGAGACCCATCTGGATGACCGGGGGCAGGGCGGCCGGATCGTCGAAGGCGCCGAGCGCCAGCTCCACGCCGCCGGGATATTCATAGGTGAGCGGTGTCCCGCAATCGGCGCAGAAACCGCGGCGCACCACGTTGGAGCTCTGGAAGTGCTTCGGCGCGCCGCGGGTCCATGTCAGGCCGTGAGCGCTGGCGAGCGGCGCGAAATAGCTGCCGAAAGCCTTCTGGCACATGCGGCAATGGCAGAGCGAGGCGCGTCCGACACTCTCGCAGGCAAAGCGCACGGCGCCGCACTGGCAGCCGCCGGTGAGGGGGGCGGTCATCGGCCGGGACTCCGGAACGAGGCCTGCAGTTGGGAAGTGCGTCCTTCGAGGCTCGCCCTCCGGGCTCGCACCTCAGGATGAGGAGGGCGGTGTGTGGCATGCGACGCAAGGCCGCTTCGGCTCCGCACCGGCCGGCTTTCCGGGCCGCGCGCGGGCCGGTTTCCGTGGTGCAGGCCACCTACGCCCCTCATCCTGAGGTGCGAGGCGTCAGCCGAGCCTCGAAGGACGCACTTGGCCTGTGCAGCCATGTCGCTCGGGCTCATCGCATCACCTCCCACGTCGTCACTGGCTCGCCGGTGGCCGCATCCTTGCCGTCCTTGAGCTGGATGCGCATGGCCGCCAGTTCATCACGGATGCGGTCGCTCTCGGCGAAGTTCTTGGCTTTTCGGGCGGCGAGGCGGGCGGCGATGAGGTCGTCGATCTGAGTCTGGAATAGTGCATTGACGCCGCCGTCCGCCAATGGCGCAACGTCGATACCCAAGAAGGCCAAGGCGGCCCGCAACTGCGCAGCGGCCGCCGTCTGACCTTCGATGGCGCCAGCCTCAGAGCGGGGAGCCGTGGGCGATATACCACTTGCCAACCTGTCGAGGCGATCGACCTCTACTAGCGCCAGATGGGTGTTCAGGTCATCCGAGACGGCGTTGAGGATGGCTTCGGGCACCTCGGCGGGCTCGGGTGAGTTGAACTTCTCAAGCGTGCGCCGATAGGTCCGAATCTTGGCTTCGGCCTCTTCGAGCGCTCTCACGGTCCAGTCGATCGGTTGCCGATAGTGCGTCTTCAACATCGCGAGCCGCAGCACTTCGCCCGGCCACTTCCGCCCGCCGAACCGGTCCGTGCTCAGCAACTCGTCGATCGTCACGAAATTTCCCAGGCTCTTGGACATCTTCTCGCCCTCGACCTGCAGGAAGCCGTTGTGCATCCACACGTTGGCCATGACCGGCGTGCCGAAGCAGCAGCGC
>CAZEZD010000149.1:0-3973 GCA_964516115.1 uncultured Hyphomicrobiales bacterium | reverse complement strand
TCACGGAGTGACCGAAGGCGCAGGTCGTCTGCGCCACCTCGTTCTCGTGGTGGGGGAAGATGAGGTCGATGCCGCCGCCATGGATGTCGAAGACCTCGCCGAGGTTCTTCCACGCCATGGCCGAGCATTCGATGTGCCAGCCCGGCCGTCCTGCTTGAGCAATGCCGCAGGGGCTCTCCCAGCCCGGCTCGTGCGCCTCGGTGCTCGGCTTCCACAGCACGAAGTCCATTTCCGAACGCTTGTAGGGGGCCACATCCACCCGCGCGCCGGCGATCATGTCGTCGAGCGGCCGCTTCGACAGGCGGCCATACCCGGGCATGGACGGCACGGAGAACAGCACGTGGTCCTCGGCGACATAGGCGTGGCCGGAGGCGACCAGCTTCTCGCAGAGCGCCTTCATCTCCTCGATATGGTCGGTGGCGCGCGGCTCGACGGTGGGGCGGAGACAGCCGAGGGCGTCCACGGCCGCGTGGAAGCGCGCGGCGGTGCCCTCCGTCAGCGCGCGGATGGTGATCCCGCGCTCGTGGGCGCGCTTGTTGATCTTGTCGTCGAGGTCCGTGATGTTCCGCGCATAGGTGACGTGGCCCTCGCCATAGGTGTGGCGCAGCAGGCGGAACAGCAGATCGAAGACGATGACCGGGCGCGCATTGCCGATATGGGCATCGTCATAGACGGTCGGGCCGCAGACATACATGCGGACGTTATTCGGATCGATCGGACGGAACTCGTCCTTCGACCGCGTCAGCGTGTTGTAAAGCCTGATCGCCATAGCCGTCTCCGCACAGCATCGCCCGCCGCTGGCCGGGTGCGTGATCTTTTGCGCTTGGGGAGTATGGCAAAGAACGGCGACCGGCCAGCGAAAACGCTCAGCCGCAAATAATCCCGATGAGGATGATCGAACCGTTCATGCGACAGAGATAGCGCAGAAGCGGGCCGGCGCGTCAAGCATCACCCTTCGCAAGATTCACCCTTCGACGGAGCAGGACACGCGCCCGGTGATGCGGCGGCTGCGGAACTCGCCGTTGACCGTCTCGCCGACGCTCAGCGTGTAGCGGCCGCGCCAGGTCTCGGCGTCGGCATTGCCACGCGCCTCGACGGTGAGGTCGATCGTGCCGTGCGGCTCGCCCGAGCGCTCGAAATGGACGTGCATCTTCAGGTCGCGCGCGTCGAACCAGCTCTGGGTCAGGTGATCCTTGGTGAAGGTGACCTTCCTGAAGTCCTCGGCGACATTGGCGGCACGCACCTCGAGTTCGCCCTCGAACTGGAAGAAGGCGCCGCCCGTCGAGCGGCCGATGGGGCTGCCGATGGTGAACTTCGCCGAGCGGTCCTCCGCCTCGCAGGAAATGCCGCCGGTGGCATGGGCGGGCGCGAGCGACAGGAAGGCGAGGGCGATGAGGGCGAGGATGCGGCGCGACATCGGGGGTCTCCGGGGTGGGGCGTTGCCCGGAGTTATGCCGCGGGCGTCTTTCCGCGTGTCGACGCCCGGCGCGCGCCTACGGAAACGCAGGAAATGCGACGTTTCGGCCGTCAGGAGATGAAGTCGCCGCAGCGCACCACCTCGCCCTGCTGCCCCCAGGGCATGATCGGCACGGTGGAGGTGGAATTCTGCGGCGAGCCGTCGATCAGCTTGTCGGAATAGATCATGTAGACGAGCACGTTGCGGCGGGCGTCGCAGCCGCGGACGATCTGCACCCGTTTGAAGAAGAACGAGCGGCCCTCGCGGAACACCACGTCGCCCTGCGAAGAACGGCCGGTGATGCGGATCGGGCCGATCTGCCGGCAGGCGAGCGAGACCTCCGACAATTGCTCGGCGAAGCCGAAGGCCCCCGCCCAGCCGCCCTTCTCCGGCACGGTGAAGTGGCAGGCGACCCCCTCCACCTCCGGATCGTCGATGCCGTAGGTGGCCAGCCTGTCGTTGGGCGATAGCAGGCGGAACACGGTGGAGCGGCGGAAGATCAACTCCGGGGTCTGGGCCGCCGCCGGGATGATCGGCACGGCGACGAGGCAGGCGAGGGCGGCGGCGAGGATGCGGCGCATGGGCGGGCTCCGGATGAAAGGTCGATTGGAATCCTACCGCCATCTCTTGGCAATGGGGTGTCGTTGACTGTCCATGCCAGGGAACGGCGACGGGCGCGCGTCGTTCCCCCGGCAGATGGCTCTCATCCGGGGACAAATCCATGGAAACGACCGAACTGCACCGCGGCCGCCTCATCGACCATATCCAGCTCGTGGTGAGGGACCTTGCCGCCAGCCGCCGCTTCTACGACGCAATCCTCGCTGCGCTCGACATCCCACTCGGCGGCGAGGCGGAGGGCTATTTCTGGGTGGACGAGCTCTTCGTCTCCTCCGCCGACAGCAAGGCGGCGCAGGGGCACCTCACCGGCCGGCACCACCTGGCCTTCCAGGCCAAGGACCGCGCGGCGGTGGACGCCTTCCACAAGGCGGGCCTCGCCGCGGGGGCCAGGGACAACGGCGCGCCCGGCCTCCGCGCCTATCACCCCGGATACTATGCGGCCTTTCTCCTCGACCCCGACGGCAACAATATCGAGGCCGTCTATCACGGCGAGCACACCCGCAGCGCGCCGTCGGTGAAGGTGACGTTCTGAACCGGGGCTGAAATGGGCGCCCGTCGGTGGACAGACGGGGCGCGACCGGCGTTCCCCGCTTGTTCCGCGCCGTTCCCCCGCCTATCGAGGAAAGATGACCCCTTTCCCGATTCGCGAGGCCTGACCCCATGGGCGAACGCGTGACACCGCCGCCGGGCGGCGACGACGGCATCGAGACGATCAACCTGCGCGAGGCGCTGGAAGAGCGCTATCTCGCCTATGCCCTCTCAACCATCATGGGCCGGGCGCTTCCCGACGCCCGCGACGGCCTGAAGCCAGTCCACCGCCGCATCCTGCACGCCATGCGGCTCCTGAAGCTCGATCCGGGCACCGCCTTCAAGAAGTGCGCCCGCATCGTCGGCGACGTCATCGGCAAGTTCCACCCGCACGGCGACCAGTCGGTCTATGACGCGCTGGTGCGCCTCGCCCAGGACTTCTCCCAGCGCTATCCGCTGGTCGACGGACAGGGCAATTTCGGCAACATCGACGGCGATAACGCCGCCGCCTACCGCTACACCGAAGCGCGCATGACCGAGGTCGCGCGCCTCCTGCTCGACGGCATCGACGAGGACGCAGTCGACTTCCGCAAGACCTACAACGAGGAGGACGAGGAGCCCGTCGTCCTCCCCGGCGCCTTCCCCAACCTGCTCGCCAACGGATCGCAGGGCATCGCGGTCGGCATGGCGACCTCCATACCGCCGCATAACGCCGCCGAGATCTGCGACGCGGCGCTGCACATCATCGCCAACCCCGACTGCACGACGCGCGACCTCGTCGCCCATGTCCCGGGCCCCGATTTCCCGACCGGCGGCATCATCATCGAGGGCCGCGCGGCCATCGAGGAGGCCTACGAGACGGGGCGCGGCGCCTTCCGCACCCGCGCCCGCTGGCATCAGGAAGACACCGGGCGCGGCACCTATCTCGTCGTCGTCACCGAGATTCCCTACGGCGTCACCAAGGGCCGGCTGATCGAGAAGATCGCCGAACTCATCAACGAGAAGAAGCTGCCGCTGGTCGCCGACATGCGCGACGAGAGCGCCGAGGACATCCGCCTCGTCTTCGAGCCGAAGTCGCGCAATGTGGATTCGGCGCTCCTGATGGAGAGTCTGTTCAAGCTGACCGAGCTCGAGAGCCGCATCTCGCTCAACATGAACGTGCTCATGAAGGGCAAGGTGCCGAAGGTCGTCGGCCTGAAAGAGGTGCTGCGCGAGTGGCTCGACCACCGCCGCGAGGTGCTGATCCGCCGCTCGCAGCATCGCCTCGCCGCCATCGACAGGCGACTCGAGGTGCTGGCCGGCCTGCTCGTCGCCTATCTCAACATCGACGAGGTCATCCACATCATCCGCACCGCCGATGAGCCGAAGAAG
>CAZEZD010000148.1:0-7043 GCA_964516115.1 uncultured Hyphomicrobiales bacterium | reverse complement strand
CGACGGACGCGGCATGGGTGCCGGTGTGGCCGATCATGATCGTGTGGCCGTCGGGCGCGGCCCCGGTGAGGCGGGTCGATCCGGTGGTGCCGCCGGCGCCGGCGACGTTCTCGATCACCACGGTCTGGCCGAGCGAGCGCGACATGGCCTCGGCGACGATGCGCCCGACGACGTCGGTCGGGCCGCCGGCCGCGAAGGGGATGATCATCGTGACGGGGCGGGACGGGAAGGTCTGCGCGGCAGCGGGGGCGAGACCTGCGACCGAGGCCGCCGCCATGGCGGCAATGAGATGGCGTCTGTTCATGCGTGTCCTCCTGGGAGCGAAACCGGATGCTCGAGGCCTGTCGACGAGCCTTCTTGGCCCCTCGCATATCCAATTCCATCCAGCTTGGATAGAAGGACCTAGTGTGAAGACGGCAGCAGACAAGGTGGTCGGCCCATGGAAACGCGGATGATCGAGCGCAGCATCACCGACCATCTCTTTCCCGGTTTCGAAATGCGCGACGTGACGACGTCAGGCACGACGATCCGCCTGCGCACCGGCGGCTCCGGCCCGCCGCTCCTGCTCCTGCATGGCTACCCGCAGACCCACGTCCTCTGGCACAAGGTCGCGCCGCGCCTCGCCGAGCGTTTCACCGTCGTCGCCGCCGACCTGCGCGGCTATGGCGACAGCGGCAAGCCGGAAACCACCGCCGACCACGCCCCCTATTCCAAGCGCGCCATGGCGCAGGACATGGCCGAGGTGATGACCGCCCTCGGCCACGAGACGTTCTTCCTCGCCGGGCATGACCGCGGCGCCCGCGTCGCCCATCGGCTCGCCCTCGATCACGCCGCGAGGGTCCGGAAACTGGCCGTACTCGACATCGCGCCGACGCGGGAGATGTATCGCGGCACCACCGATCTCTTCGCCCGCCTCTACTGGCACTGGTTCTTCCTGATCACGCCGGCCCCCTTCCCCGAGCGCATGATCGGAGCGGACCCGGACGCCTACTGGCTGAAGAAATGCGGCTCGGGATCGGCCGGGCTCTCCGTCTTCGCGCCGGAGGCGCTGGCCGAGTACCTGCGCTGCTTCCGCGATCCCGCGACGATCCACGCGAGTTGCGAGGACTACCGCGCCGCCGCCACCCTCGACATCGCCCATGACGATGCGGACGGTGACCGCAAGCTGGAATGTCCGCTGCTCGTGCTGTGGGGGCAGAATGGTGTCATCGAGAGGTGTTTCGACGCCCTCGCCCTGTGGCGGCAGCGCGCTACCGACGTCCGCGGCCACGCGCTGCCGGGAGGGCACTATCTCGCCGAGGAATACCCCGACCTGGTGGCGGCGGAACTGGAGCGGTTCCTCGTCTGAGCGGGCGCGAAGTCCGGCATGGCGATCATGCCGCCCCGCGCTGTTGTGATTGGCCCCCGCGCCCGCTAATGGCTCTCGCAACGACCGCCCAGGGAGAGATCGATGGCCCGTTCCAACACCTACAAGCTCGCCGTCATTCCCGGCGACGGCATCGGCAAGGAAGTCATGCCCGAGGGCCTGCGCGTCCTTGAGCGCGTGGCGGCCAAGTACCGCTTCTCCGTCGACCTCGACCATCACGACTTCTCGTCCTGGGACTATTACGAGAAGCACGGCCGCATGATGCCGGAGGACTGGAAGGCGAAGATCGGCGGCTCGGACGCCATCTTCTTCGGCGCCGTCGGCATGCCCGACAAGATCGCCGACCACGTCTCTCTCTGGGGCTCGCTGCTGCTGATGCGCCGCGAGTTCGACCAGTACGTCAACCTGCGCCCGGTGAAGCTGATGCCGGGCGTGCCCTCGCCGCTGGCGAACCGCAAGCCCGGTGACATCGACTTCTTCGTGGTGCGCGAGAACACCGAGGGCGAGTATTCCTCCGTCGGCGGCCGCATGTTCAACGGCACCGAGCGCGAGTTCGTGCTGCAGGAGACGGTGATGACGCGCATCGGCGTCGACCGCATCCTGAAGTACGCCTTCGAACTGGCCATGAAGCGGCCGCGCCGGAAGCTGACCAGCGCCACCAAGTCCAACGGCATCTCGATCTCGATGCCCTATTGGGACGAGCGCGTCGCCGAGATGAAGAAGTCCTATCCGGACATCGCGGTGGACCAGTACCACATCGACATCCTCACCGCCCATTTCGTGCTCAACCCGGATCGCTTCGACGTCGTCGTCGCCTCCAACCTGTTCGGCGACATCCTCTCCGACCTCGGCCCCGCCTGCACCGGCACCATCGGCATCGCGCCGTCGGGCAACATCAACCCGGACCGCAAGTTCCCCTCGCTGTTCGAGCCGGTCCACGGTTCGGCGCCGGACATTGCCGGCAAGGGCATCGCCAATCCGGTCGGCCAGATCTGGTCGGCGGCGATGATGCTCGACCATCTCGGCGAGCCGGAGGCTGCAGCGGCCATCGTCCGCGCCATCGAGGAGGTGCTGGCGCAGGCGGACTACCGCACCCGCGACCTCGGCGGCACTGCCGACACAATCGCCTGCGGCAAGGCGATCGCTGACGCCATTTCCTGAATTGCATAAGTAGTATCGACTAGAATAGGTAGTTTTTACTATCAGACTCCTGCGTGAAAGTGCGGAGTCTAGGAACAAGTGCGTATGTATCGCCACGCCCTCTCCGCTTAGTTTCCCGCCGGTTTGGCGGGGAGCTGGCGAAGATGGACTGGTCGACATTGAGTCTGGTCGGGTTGTTCCAGGTCATCTGGATCAACATCATCCTGTCCGGGGACAACGCCGTCGTCATCGCCCTGGCGTGCCGGGGGCTGCCTGAACGGCAGCGCCTCATCGGCATGGTCCTCGGCGCCGGCGTCGCCATCCTGCTGCGCGTCGTCTTCACGCTCTTCGTGGCGACCCTCCTCGACCTGCCCTTCCTCCGCCTCGCCGGCGGCCTGCTGCTGTTCTGGATCGCGGTGAAGCTCGTCACCGATGAGGGCGGCGATGGAGACCACGTCGAGGCCTCCGACAAGCTCTGGTACGCCGTGCGCACGGTCGCCATCGCCGATGCGGTGATGAGCCTCGACAACGTGCTGGCCATTGCCGCGGTCGCGCGCGACAGCAAGGCCATGCTGGTCATCGGCCTGATCATCTCGATCCCGCTGATCGTCGCCGGCGCCTCGCTGATCATGAAGATGCTGGAGCGCTTTCCCATCCTCATCTGGGCCGGGGCGGGTCTGCTGGGATGGCTCGCCGGCGACATGATGCTGAACGACCCGATCATCCGGAACGCCATCGGCATCGATGCTGTCCACCGCTTCGAATTGCCGGCCGAATTCGTCGGCGCGGCCTTCGTCATCGCCACTGCCTACCTGATCCGCAGGGGGCGGAGCGAGGCCGCAATCTGACGATGTCAGGTGGAAAAACGCCGGCCCCCTGCTGACATCGGCAGTATTACGTATTATGTCGCCTTCACTCGGCCGCCCCGGCGGTCTCACGGGATGGATGCGGCATGGAAAGTCAATTCTGGATCGGGCTCCTCCAGATCATCTGGATCGACCTCCTGCTGTCGGGCGACAACGCCGTCGTCATCGCCCTCGCCTGCCGCGGCCTGCCCGAGAAGCAGCGCAAGTGGGGCATCCTGCTCGGCGCCGGCGCAGCCGTCGGCCTGCGCATCATCTTCGCCCTCGCCATCACCTACCTGCTGGCCGTTCCCTTCCTGAAGCTCGTCGGCGGCATCCTGCTGTTCTGGATCGCCATCAAGCTGATTGTCGGCGAGGAAGGTGGCGATCACGGCAACATCCAGCAGAGCGACAGCCTCTGGAAAGCGGTGCGCACCGTCGCCATCGCCGATGCGGTGATGAGCCTCGACAACGTCATCGCCATCGCCGCCGCCTCGCACGGCAATGTCTGGCTCTTCATCTTCGGCCTCGCGCTGACCATCCCGCTGATCATCTTCGGCTCGACGCTGATCCTCGGCATCATCGAGCGCTACCCGATCTTCGTCTGGGCGGGCGCTGCCCTCCTCGGCTGGATCGCCGGCGAGATGCTGCTGAGCGACCCGGTCGTGCTGCGCCAGTTGGTGGCCTGGGGAACGGGCCTCGTGACGCAGGTCGAGGTCACCCAGACCTACCCGGTCGGATTGAAGCCCATCGGCCTCGCCCACTATGGATCGGCGGTCGTCGGCGCCCTGATCGTGCTCGGGGCGGGTTACGTCCTGCGCAAGCGCCGCGAAGAGGCCTCCGCCGCCCATTGAGCCGTCCGGCACGGACACGCGACGATGCCCGCCCTGGTGGCGGGCATTTTCGTTGAGGGGAGCAGGTCCGCGACGCCTCAGCCCCGGACGATGGAGCCCGGCGTGACGTGCAGGATGTCGGCCCGCCGGCCGAGGGCCTCGAAGGCATGGGGATCGGCGCCGGTCATCCAGACCTGCGATCCCAGCATCTCCAGCGCATCGTAAAGGGCGGCGCGGCGCTCCGGATCGAGATGGGCAGCCACCTCGTCCAGCAGCACGATCGGCGTGAAACCGGCCATCCCGGCGACGAGCCGCGCATGGGCGAGGACGAGGCCGATCAGCAGCGCCTTCTGCTGTCCGGTGGAGCAGCGTTCGGCCGGCGCGCCCGTCGGACCGTGAACGGCCAGGAGGTCGGTCAGATGCGGACCGTGGGTGGTGCGGCCGGCCGCGCGGTCACGGGAGCGGCTCTCGCGCAGCACGGCCCGGTAGTCGTCCTCCACCGTGACGGCAGGCCTTTCGAGCACCGCCGCCTCGATGGCGCCGTCGAGCGCAAGCTGGGTCCACGGAAAGGGCGAGGCCGGGTCCTTCGTCGCCTCGATCAGCCCGGCGAGCCGGCGCACCGTCTCGGCCCGCGCCGCCGCGACGGCGACCGCCAGTTCGGCCGTCTCGTGCTCGACAGCGTCGAGCCAGGTCGGATCGGGGGACATCTCCTCGAGCAGCCGGTTGCGCGAGCGCAGCGAGCGTTCCAGCGCATTGACCCGCGTGGCGTGCTCGATATCGACGGCCAGCACCAGTCGATCGAGAAAGCGCCGGCGCTCGCCCGCCGAACCGAGGAAGAGCCCGTCCATAGCGGGCGTCAGCCAGATGACCCGGATGTGGTCGGCGAAGGCCGCCGCCGAACCGACCGGCACGCGATCCACCCGGCATTGCCGCGAGCGGACCTCGGGGTCGCCGCCGTCGATGCCGGTGCCGAGCACCGTCTCCTCATAGGGACCCTCCACGGTGGCGCTCACCGCCCAGCCGCCGTCCCCCTGGTCGAAGGCGGCTTCGGCCAGGGTGGCGCGCCGGAGGCCGCGGCCGGGCGTCAGGAACGACAGCGCCTCCAGCACATTGGTCTTGCCGGCGCCGTTGGGTCCGACCAGCGCCACGAGGCCCGCCTGCGGCTCCACCGTCACGGAGCGGTAGCTGCGGAAGCGCGACAGGGCGATGCGGGTGACGCGGCCGCGCAGCGGCTGGACCGCCGCCTGCCGATCGTCCTGCTCCAGAGCGTGAATCGCTGCACCCATGGGCCCTTATCGCCCATGCGGAGAGGCCCGCGCCACAGCAAAAGCGACGGCCCGCGGCAGCAGGATCAAGCCGCGGGCTTGTCGTCCTCGTAGGTGAAGCGGAAATCGCAGTGCGAGGCGCCCTGCATGATGGTCTGGGTGCGCTCCAGCTTCAGCTTCGGGTCGTAGCCCTCGCAGAAGGTGCCGTCGCGCTGGCAGGAGAGCAGCGCGCCGATCTCGCCGAGGCCCATGGCCTTGTACATTTCCGAATAGCGGCAGCGCACGACGTTGAAGGCGTAGCTGGTCTCGCTGCGGCCGACCTCCTCGACGGTCAGCGCGCCCTCGGCCGTCCACAGCGGCTGCATGTCGATGAAGCCCTGCAGCGAGGTGCCATTGGGCGACTGGGCGGCGAAGCGGGAGGCCTGTTCCAGCGCCGAGCGGCGCACCGCCTCGCCGATGGTCGAGCGCGCCACCTCGATGCCGTGACTGTCCTTCAGCTGGTCATAGACGTGCTTGAGGATTTCCGCCTCGATGCGCCGCTTCTCGATCATCGACAGGCCGGCAGGGTGGGCCGGTGGGGTCGCGGCGGTGGTCATGGGCAGGCTCCTTCGAACGGTTCGAAGGAGCAGGGAAACCCGGAACGCGGGGCCATGCAAGGCCCCGGACGCGCGGATCACCCGCGCGGCGGTGGAGCGGGCGTCAGGCGACGTTGGCAGGCGCCTGCAGGGCGCGGGCGCGCAGGCGCGGCTCGACCATCAGCTTGCGCGGCTCCGGGCCGTAGTAGCCGTCGAGATGCACCATCGGCCGCGGCTTGACGATGATCGAGATGATCCGCTCCAGCAGCGCCTTGCCGGAGATCGGCTTGGCGACGAACTCGTGCACGCCGAGGCGCGTCGCCTCCATCACGCGCCAGCGCTCCAGATGCGAGGTCAGCATGATGATCGGCACGTCCGGCACCGGGAAGGAGGAGGGATTGCGGACGATGCGGAGCATCTCCGCCCCGTTCAGCATCGGCATCTCCCAGTCGAGGATGACGATGTCCGGCGCATGGATGCGGATGTGCTCGAGGCCGGCCAGGCCGTCGGCGGCCTCGTGCACGGTCTTGATGCCGATATTGGTCAGGATGTTGCGCACAACCTTGCGCATGAACTGGTTGTCGTCGACGATCAGCACGTCGACGCTCGAGAGCAACTGCTCCGCCTTCTTGGAGATCAGGCCGTTCATGTCTTTTCCGCCGCCCCTGTGGCTGTTGCAGGGGACACTAGGCGGACCGTCTTGAACCGCGGCTAAGCCAATCGAGTCAATTTGAGCGAATTTGCATTTTCTCGCGCAGCGCCGTCGAGGACAGCGGCGACTTCAGTCCATGCAGGAAGATCCAGGCCGGCGGGTGCGCTCCGGCGAGCAGCCGCCCGTCGCTCTCGGCCATGCGGTAGCGGCCGAGCGTCTGCGCCGCGACGCCGGATGACGCCCTGAGGCTCGCGCCCGGCCGGTCCACGACGGCCAGCGGCAGCATGGCCGCGATGCCGCGCCAGTTCTGCCAGAGATGGAACTGGGCGAGGTTGTCGGCGCCCATGATCCAGACGAAGCGCACGCCGCG